>JASHUL010000152.1 GCA_030039995.1 Thermoplasmata archaeon | reverse complement strand
GCTGCGACGGTTCGAGTCGCTGCCGATCCATCGGGTCTTCCAGGTCCGGAACGCCTACCTGCACTCGCTCGTCACGAGCCTCGTCGACATGGTGGAGAACCCGTCCAGCTGAACGTCGACCTGGCCAGCCTGAAGAACCACCTCCGGGAAGCGGGCCTCTCGACCCTCGTGGTCGGCGAGTACCATGTCTCGGAGCCCGAGCGGCTCGTCCACCAGGCGCTCTCCGACTCCCTCCTCGACTTCCACCTCTCGGACACGGCGTCGGCGGTCGTCCACCTCGACGGCGGGGCCAACCTGACGCTCCGCACGCTCGACCGTGTCCTTCGGGCGATGCGCCAGCGCCTGGGCGAACCCCAGCACCTCGTCTTCGGCACCCGGGTCCGTCCCGAACCGCGGGAGGTCGTCCGCTTGACGGCGGTGATCGGCGGCCTGCGGCCCCGCAGCGTGCGGGACGCGCTCGTCGCCGGGGCGACGCGGCCGGCACCCCTCGCGGCGCACTAGCCCGCGGGCCGTCCCGTCGCTTCGGCGACGTCGACAGCGTGGTGGACGAGGTCGATCACCTGGGAGGTTCGCAGGGAGCGCGGACCCACGGAACAGCGGGGCACACCGGAGCCCTCGAGCAGGGAGCGTTCCGCCTCGGTCGGCTCGTACGGGTCGGACAACACGAACGCGTGGTCCGCGCCCCCCCGAACCGAGTCCGCGAGCGGTCCGCCGGATTCGCACAGCCAGAGGGCCCCCGGCCGCTCGAGGAAGGCGCGGAGCTCCGCGGCCGGGTCGACCGACGCGACCCGGAGGCCCGGCGAGGACTCGAACTCGCGGGGGAAATCGACCGCCCGGACCAGCGCGTTCTTGAGGAGCGCGGCGGTCGACCGCTCGTCCGGGTTCAGGTAGCGGAGGCGCGCCCCGACGAGCTCGACCTTCCGGGCGACCGGGGGCGGCGCGGCGGAGAATACGATGGTCATCTCGGTGTCCCGTCGGAGGTCGTTCGAGAGCGTGAAGGCGGTCGAGACGGCGCGGGCGACCTCGTCCATCCGGCCCCCGCCCCCCGCGAGGTCGTTGAGCGTGAACTCGCCGGTCGGCGGCACGCGGTGCGCGATCAGGAGAAATCGACGCATCCGGCGGCCCGACCCGCCGGGGAGGTTAACGCTTCGGCCTACTCTTCGTCGGCGTGGCGCCGCCCGCGGCTGGGTGGCGCGGGCGGAGCGACCGGGTTCTGGCGGCGTTCGAGCCAGATCTCGTCGCCGAGCTCGTGATAGACAGCGTGCGCCGGCATCCCCGTGCCGTGTTCGCCGTGCGGGAGGTGGAACCCGCCCGAACGCGCCGCGTTGGACGAGTAGACGACCTCCTGTTCCCCGGCCGCCGCCATCGCGGCGCTCTCCTCGCGGGCGAGCTCGAAGATGCGGTCCTTGCGGAACATCCAGTAGTGGATGCGCCACTCGCGGCCGTCGTAGAGCGTCGTCTCGTCCCGCTCGGTCTCGAGGATGCCCGTGTCCTCGAGCATGTAGAACGTGTCGCGGTCGTCCGGCTCCAGGACGTTGTCGATGATCCGCTCGTTGAACCCGAAGAAGTTCAGCACGTGGGCCGCGATCGAGCGCGCGTCCTCCGGACGCATCCCCTCGTGCCCGACCGAGCGTCGGATCGCCTTCGCGAGCGAGTCGAAGTCGACCGGACCCGCGAAGTCCGTGAGCGAGGCATCCGTCGGGATGCCGACCCGGGTCTGTCGGATGTCGGCGTCGGAGCGCAACGGGACCGGATTCCGAAGGGTGTACCTCGAAGGCGATGCCTTCGGCGGGGTTCCCGAATCGCGCATGTTCGAAACTATCCTAGGTTACCGTATAAATACGTTGGGCGAAAAACCGAAGCATTAAAGACGGGTCGGCCCGCCGTAAAACTCTCTCGGAGGCGCCTCACAGGACCACCCGGCGTCCTCGACCGACTTTCTGGAGCGCTTCGATGCCCGGCCGCCATTCCTCCTCCTCGATCCGAAGCTCGAGCTCGGCCAGCTGGGCGAACTCCCGCGGGAACGGGAAGAGGGACTTCGCGACGTAGACGTGCGCGAACGGCCCGCTCGAAGGACCGGTCCAGTGCCGTCCGGACTCGACGACCGAGCGGTACTCGTAATACTCGGGAGCGGGGACGAACCAGACCGTCCGGTCGTCCGTTCCGCGGCCCGCCCGGGGACCCCGAGAGTAGACCTGCAGGTTGAGGTGCCGGACCACCGCGGTCGGCAGGCTGAAGATGTGGCGGTCGCCCGGCCGGGCGGTCGCGAGAAGGCGTCCCCGGACGGTCTCGACCGCCAACGCCTCCCGCCCCGGGTGCGTCGCGATGATCCGAACGACCCCGGGGCCCCGAGCCAGGAAGGAGATCGCGCGGCTCGATTCGTGCGCCGCTCCTTCTTCCGGCCGGAACCGGATCAGCTCCGCGACCTCGAGCGGGAGCTGCATCGTGAGCCAGGTCGGGTGGACCGCTCGGACGATGACATACTCCATCCACCGGGAGAGGCGGGGCGACCGCTATAAGAATTCTGTGAAACCGCGGGCACCGTTCATCCCCGAGGCCCGAGCTCCTCGAGCCGACCGGCGACGACGCGAAAGTCGCGGGTCCGCAGGACGAGGTCCGCCGCTCGCTCGACCTCGGGGAGGCGAGTGTTGAGAGCGACCCCGCGCCCGACCTTCGGGAACAGCTCCGCGTCCGCCCACCCGTCCCCGACGTGCACGTCGAGCGAGGGGGTCGTCCCCGCCCGAGCGGCGAGCCGGTCGAGTCCGGCGAACTTGCCCGCGTGGACGTCACGCACCTCTCCGATGCGACCGTGCTCGACCGGCGGGCCGGCGACGCCCTCGTAGTCGTCGAACCCGAAGCGACGGAGATACCAGTCGCACACGAACCCGGGATTGTGGGTGAGCAGACCGACCCGGGAGCCCGCCGAGTGCAGCTCGCGGACCCCCTCGGCGATACCCTCGAGACGGGGCGTCGCCTCGAGCGCTGCCTCGACCTCGGCGACGGTGTGCCCCCGGGCGATCCGGAGCAGGTGGGCGAGATGCTCGTCCTCGCCGATCTCGCGAGCGTAGAACTGCCGTTGCGAACGGTCGAACTCCTCCCGGCGGCCGAGGACGTCCGCGATCACCTGCCAACCGTGGACCGTCGTGAGCGTGCCGTCGATATCGACGGTGACCAGGGGCCATGGCGGGGGCGTCCGGGCGGTCAGGTTCGGCTCCCGATGCCCATCAGGATCCCCCCGACCCAGAGCGCGACGATCCCCGCTCCCGCGATCGGTAGGACCCGTCCGAGCGCTCCGGGGGCGGTCGGCAGCAGTAGTGATAGGACGGCAACCCCGACCAGCGTCAGGAGGAGGCCGACCCCGATCCTCCACGATTTCGAGGCGCCCCGGGGGGCCGGAAGTCCCGGCGATGCGGGCGTCGAAGGCATCGGCAGGAACGACGGGCACGGAAGATAACCGTGCCGGGCGCGCCGGAGAGCGGCCCCACAACTACCGTGGGGGATTGGGGAGCGGTGGGCGCTCCTCGGACGTGCGCTGCGGCAGGTACGACGTGCCGACCCACTGCGACGGGGGTGGTCGGGCGTCGCGACGGGCCCGCAGAGCGGCCGACTTCATCGTGCGAACGAACGGCCGGGCGCCGATCGGGGAGATGATCGTCGTGATGAGGCCGGCGGCGGCGACGATCGTGAACTGCGTCTCGTTGAAGACGCCGAGGTCGACGAGGATGACGGCCATCGCGAGCTCGACCGCCCCCCGGCTCGTGACGAAGAAGCCCGCGGCAAACGACTCGTCGCCCGACCAGCCGAGCGAACGGCTGATCGAGGCCCCGACGAGGAACTTCGAGGCG
>JASHUL010000151.1 GCA_030039995.1 Thermoplasmata archaeon | reverse complement strand
CGGTGCCGAACGGCGGCAACGTGACGGTCTGGGACGGCTACAACGGCTACATCTACTCGAGTCCGACCGCGCCCGGCGGCTTCTACTCGTTCGGTACGTATCCGGGGAACTTCACGAGCGGCGCGCAGTCGTTCGACGTCGTCCTCTCGCCGGTCGGCTACGCGACGACCGCGTACGAGCACGTCGTCTCCAGCTCCACGCCGTACACCCAGAACGTCTACGTCACCCCGATGACCTCGGCGGAGCGGGGCATCTACACGACCACGCTCAACTTCTCGGGGATCAACGTGCTGACGGGCAAGGGATCGCTGGGCGTGGTCACCTCCGCTGCGCTCGGCAACGACACCGTGATCGCGAACCTGCCGAACGGCTCGATCGGCCAGATGTGGGCCCAGCTCGGTCTCGACTTCAACCACCAGACGGAGTTCCCGTCGACGCTGCTCCCGTCGTTCTACGCCTGGGAGAACCAGTCCGGCCCGTTCTTCCCGGCCGTCCAGGCGCTGACGGCGATCAACGGCACGGGATTCCTCGCGCCGAGCGCCGGCACGACGCTCGCGAGCCAGTCGTCCACCTGCGTCTCCACGAGCCCCGGCTGCGGTCTCGACAGCGCGGCCACGATCAACCTCGCTTGGTCGCAGACGTTCACGCTGAACGGGACCCTCTATTCGAACTCGAGCACGTACACCCTGAGCTTCGGGTTCGCCCACCCGACGAGCTCGGACACGTACAACTACACCGTCGTGCTCCCGGCGGGCTATTCGCTCGCGGCGGGCACCGCGGCCCCGGCGCAGACGCGCCTCGTGCCGCAGGGCCCCGGGAACAGCTGGACGAAGTTCACCCTCGACTCGCTCCCGTCCGCGAGCGCGTCGGGGTCGTTCTCGTTCACGATCGTGAAGTACTCGAGCCTGACGCCCAACGTCAACGTCTCGGTGGCGAACTTCGCCTTCTCGAGCTCGAACGTCCTCAACGAGACCCACGGCAACTACACCGTGATCGTCGGCGTCGGACAGAACGCGACGTTCAGCGCGTTGAACTCGACGTACCCGGCGGGGACCAACGGCACGAGCTTCGCCTGGACGTTCGGCGACGGCAACACGACCACGACCTCCCAGCCCACGACGAACCACACCTACGCGCTCCCGTCGACCAACGTGCCGTACAACGGCACGCTGACGGTGACGAGCTCGGGCGGTCTCGTCAATTCCACGACGTTCCACGTCTGGGTGGGGGAAGGTCCCGTCACGGCGGTGATCAGCTCCAACGCGACCGCGAGTCAAAATCGTACGAGCGGCGGGGTCCCGTACGTGTTCGTCAACTGGGGTACGGTGCTCCAGTTCAACGCCACGGCGAGCACGGCCGTGATCTCCCCGACCGCGCCGATCCCCGGCGTTCTTTCGGTCGCGTCCTACGTCTTCACCGCGAAAGGGTTCACGGCGAAGCAGAACTTCTCGGTCAGCCTCGGCGGCCAGTTCTGGCAGAACTACTCCTACCAATTCCTCGGGGCGGGGGTCTACTACTCCTCGGGCACGACGATCGGCGGGCAGCCGGTCGCGTTCAAGGGCTGGCAGTACAACCTCACGCTGACGGCGTGGGACGGGACGGGCCAATCCGCGACCGCGTCGCTGATCGTGCTCGTCAACGACACCCAGAAACCCGTGTCGTCGTTCCAGATCCTGAACGGCGCCGGTAAGCCGGTCGGAGGCAGCGGGGTCGTCACGGGCTCGAACCTCACGGCGAAGGTGTCGTTCAACGGAGCGAACGCGAGCGACCCGCACAACGGCTCGATCGTGAACTACTACTGGCACATCACGAACTCGGGCAACTCGTCCGTCAACATCGGCCTCAACCAGACGACGGTGAAGCCGTACCCGGCGCGCTGGCTCCCGCCGCAGACGAAGGCGTACACGGTCAACCTGACCGTGACCGACCTCAACGGCAACAAGGGCTGGACGTCGCTCTCGCTCGCGGTCACGGTGAACTCGTCCATCGCGGTCATCATGGCCGCGAACAACCTGACCGGCCCGACGAGCCTGAACGCGGGGACGTCGTACACGATCTGGGTGAACGTGACGGCCGGCGGCGGCTCGTTGTCGACGGCGACGGGCGTCCAGGTGGCGTTCTATCTCACGACCGGCACCTCGACGAGCCGCACGTCGAACATCGCGGGCACGCCGGGGACGGTGTCGTGGTACAACTACTCGAGCGGCGTCGTCAACACGGTGCCGTTCGCCACGGGCATCCTCCCGACGATGTCGTACAACGCGACGTACCGGGCCCAGATCACCTGGTCACCGGTGTCGACCGGCAACTTCGTCCTCTGGGCGAACGTGACGGCGTCGAACGAGTACTCGGGGAGCTACAGCGCGGGCACGATCTCGCAGTCGATCACCGTGCACCCGAACCCGACGACGCAGGCGCTCGAGTACGCGGCGATCGCGGCCGCGGTGGTCATCGTGATCATCGCGATCGTCTTCCTCTACCGCCGGCGCACGTCGCGCGCGACGCCGACCCGCGGCTCGGGCCGCTCGGGGATCGACCGGAGTCGCTCCGCGAAGGACGACGACGAGGACGACGACGACGAGTAGGGGCCCCGCGGGCCCGCTCCCACCCTGTCCGAGCGACCGGGCGGTCGCTCAGCCGTACGGGCCGACCTCGTCGAGCAGGTCGACGTGGGTCAGGAGCATCCGTCGGCAGCAGTAGCGGTGCAGGCCCAGTGCGTCCAGCACCTCGCCCGCCGGCTCGCCGCGGCTGGTCCGCTCGCGGTACTCGTCCCAGCACTGGCCGATCACGGTCCCGCAGGTGAAGCAGCGGACCGGCACCATCATCGTCATCGATCGTCCTCCTTCTTCCTCAGCGGTACGACTTCTGGCGTCGCGCGCGCGCGCCCCGCCCGCCGGGCCGCTTCGGCAGCTTGCGCCGGGGGTCGTTGACGATCAGCGAGCGGTCGTAGCGCTTGAACATCTCGCGGAGCTCGGCGTCCTTCAGCCAGACGAGGAGTCCCCGCGCCACCGCCGTGCGGGCCGCCGACGCCTGCCCGACGATCCCGCCGCCGTGGACCTCGACCGAGATGTCGAGCCCCCGGCTGCGGTCGCCGACCATGAGCAGCGGTTCCTGGATCTTCTGACGGACGACCTCGGGCTCCACGAGCTCGAGGGGCCGGTCGTTGACGCGGACGAGTCCCGCGCCCTTGCGGACCGTCGCCCGGGCGACCGCCGCCTTGCGCTTCCCCGTCGCGAGCACGACGACCGGGGCCTTCATGCGCGCGCCCCCAGGAGGACGGTGACCTCGGCGAGGGTGACCGGGGGTCGGAGGGACGGCCGCGCCTTCGCCTCTTCGATCGTCTGGGGCGCGGCGCTCCGCCACTCGTCCGGGACCCCGATGTGGACCACGAGACGACGGAACGCGGTTTTCCCGCCGGTCTTCAGGTGCGGCAGCATGCCGCGCACGGTGCGACGGAAGATCCGGTCGGCGTACCGCGGGAAGTGCGGACCCGAGCGGACCGAACCGCGCGCCCTCGCCGCCGTGTAGTGAGCGAGGATCTGGGTCCGCGACCCCGTCACGACGCTCTTCTCGGCGTTCGCGACGACGATCGTCTCGCCCGAGAGCAGGCGCTTTGCGATCACGCTCGCGGCCCGTCCGAGGACGAGGCCGCTCGCGTCGACGACGGTGGGCGACGGACGGTCGGCGTCAGCCAAGGAGTCGGACCCCCGCCCCGTCGGGCTTCGCTTCGATCAACTGTGAGATGGTGAGCGCGGTGCCGCCGGCCGCGCGCACCTTCGCGCGAGCGCCCGAGGAGTAGGAGTACGCCGCGACGGTGAGCGCTTTCGAGAGCGGGCCCTCGGCGAGGAGCTTCCCGGGGACCACCACCGTCTCCTCCGCTTCGGCGAGCCGCTCCAGGTGCCCGACGTTCACCGGGGTCGTCTGGTGGCGGGTGCGCTCGAGACGGTCGGCGACCGAGCCCCAGATCGGGGCGGCGTGCGCGCGCGCGGCGCGTCGGAGCTCGACGACGACGCGGTGCAGCTCGGGATTCTTCTCTCGAAAGGCGGAAGGCATGGGCGGAGTCGCCTCGACCTGTGTCGCCGATATAAGCATGGCGCCGCGCGACGCGCTCGCGCGGGCCGACGCGCCCTCCGGCGGTCGAACGACGCGTCGACGGACTGCGCGTACCTACGAACGATTAAATACGGCGCTCGGGAATCGGCGAGCGCGAGGCCCTCCTCATGCGCAAGTTCCTCACCGAACTCCGGGGAAAGACGGTCATGACGAACGACGGACAGATCCTCGGCGCGATCGACAACTTCGTGGTCGACACGGTGACCGGAGGGATCGCGCACGTCCTCGTGACCCCGAGCGAGGATGTCGAGCCCCGCCTCTTCCAGAGCGATGCGTCCGGCCGGCTCGTGCTTCCCTTCAAGAGCATGCGCGCGGTGAAGGATGTCGTCGTGATGGACATTGGGAAGTGACGACGCTTCGCCGAAGCTGATCTCGGTCGTCATCACGGTCCGAAACGAAGCCCGGCACCTCCCGCAGCTCCTCGAGAGCCTGCTCACGCAAGAGGGGCCGTACGAGGTGGTCGTCGTCGACTCGGAGAGCCGGGACGCCACGTTGTTGATCGCGGCGGGGTTCGCCCACCGGCGGCCCGAGCTGTTCCGGGTCTTCTCCCAGCCGGGGTCCCGAGGGATCGGACGAAATCGCGGGGTCCGCGAGGCGCGCGGAGAGTTCGTCGCGTTCATCGACGGCGACTGCTTCGCCGACTCGGGCTGGTTACGGGCGCTGCGCACCGCCCTCGCGAGCGCACCGATCGTCGCCGGCCGCACCACCGCGGTCGGAAAGTCGGCGTACGGCGACCTCGAGCGGGTCGAGCTGTTCCAGAGCGGGTACGACGTGACGTACCCGTCCTGCAACCTCGCCTACCGTCGCGCGCTCTTCGAGGAGCTCGGCGGCTTCGACCCCCGATTCATCACGGCCGAGGACATCGACCTCAACCTGCGCGCGGTGCGCGCCGGCGCCTCCATCCGGTACGCGCCCGAGGCGGTCGTCTACCACCACATGCGCGCGACCTTCGTCCGATTCCTCTACCAGGCGTTCTGGAACGGCTACGGCCGCAAACAGCTGACCGAGAAGCAGGGGAGCTTGTGGGGAAGGTATCGGATCCGGCGGCTCGCGTCCGGCCAACGCTCCGTGATCGCCTGGGCTCGGCTCACGGCTGCGATCGGGGGATACGCCACCCGGGTGATGATGGGCGGCGGCTCACGCCTCACGCCCGATCACGGAACGGCGCAGGGCGCGGGGCTCGCGCATTAGGTCGGCGGCACGCCGCCGACTAGTTCGCCTTCAGGAGCTCGGCGACCTTGACGACTTCGGTGAGGACCTTCGTCACGTCCGCCGTCTGGTCGACGACGGCGACGAGCAGCGCCTTCTTGCCGCTCCCGACGATGATCGTCTTCGAGTCGTTCCCCTCGATCACGATCCGCTCGGGGGGCGCCCGATTGAGCTCGGTGTTGGCGGTCGCGGCCGCGCCGAGGATCGTCGCGCACATGATCGCGAACGTCTCGGTGTAGACGCCCGCGGGGACGTCCGCGTAGAGGACCAGACCGTCGCGCGAAACCAGCGCGGTCGCGATCCCCGAGATCCTCGTCTTCAGGTCCTTGATTACGGCTCCTACGTTCCCGGTGGCCATCATGGGTGCCTCGACTACATTTCCTCAATCCGGAAGCGGCATTCCGGATGCCCGGTACTGGCACACATCTCTTCGGTACACTTAACGCGCCCCCCCTTAAAACGTTCGTAGAACTCGCGGAGGATGCCGCGCAACCGGTGGCACGTCGGGATGTCGCCCGGGGTGACCTCGATCGACCCCCGGGCGATCACTTCGCCGTCGCTGAACGTGACCTCCTCGACCCATCCCCGTTCTTTCAGGACGGCCGCGGCGCGCTCGAAGAACTTCGGGCGGTCCTTGAGGGCCTCCTCGGCCATGTCCGTGCCGATGACCGACCCTTCCTTGAAGAACAGTCCGTGGCAGGCGTGCGACATGACCCCCTCGTACAGCTCCAGGATCTTGCGCAGCTCGGCCTGGTCGATTTTGACGTAGCGCATGGTCGGGGCGGGAGCGAGGAGGCCCGTATATAGGTTCGCCGGCACGGCGGTGCGATCACGCGGCCGGTTCGCTCGACCCGTCGTCCGCGGGCTCCGGAGCGGGGCCCGCCGCGAGGCCGTTTTCGAGCTGCTCGAGGGAGGTGATCCGTCCGGAATGCACCTTCGGCCACGCGTCGTGCCGGTCGAGAAGCAGCGGCGCGAGGCCCGCCCGACCGGCGGCGCGCACGTCGCTCCAGAAGAGGTCGCCGACGAACGCCACGCGCTCGGGCGGCGCCGCGAGGCGCTCGACGGCCGCCCGGAACGCCCCGCGCGCGGGCAGCGGCGCGGGGCCCTCGCCCGTGAGCACGAGGCGTCCGGGGTCGATCCCGGTGCGCCGCAGGAGCCACCCGGCCGCGTCGGCGGCCAGCGGTGTCGCGACCCCCCAGCGCACCCCGGCGCCGTCCAGCCGCGCCAGCGCCGGGGCGACGTCCGGGTACCGCTCGACCTCACCCGCCGGGTGCAGGAGACGCCGTACGACCGCATCGGTCTCGGGCGCCGGGAGCGGGTGGCCGGCGACTTCCGCGAGCGACGCGCGCAGATGCCGGTCGAGCGCGGCGAGGTCGGCGGGCGGTTCCTTCCCCGTCAACCCGCGCCACCGGCGATGGTCCCACTCCTTGAGCGCGCGTCGGACCGCCGCGCGCACCCGACGTTCACCGAGGACCGGCCCCTGAGGCCGCCACGCCCACTGCCACGCCGCGGGCGTCTGGAACGGGACGAGGACATCGTCCAAGTCGAACAGGACCGCGTCCACCTCGGTGGAGCCGTACGGAAGCGCCACGGTCGTCGGGGCTACGCCCGTCCGCTCTTCTGCAGCTCGAGGAGGTCCTCGGTCGAGACCTTCTCGCCCTTCTTGAGGCGGGCGAGGAAGTCCTCCTCCTTGGGAGGTTGCGCGTCGGCCCAGCTCGGCGGCGCGCGGCCGCCGCGGGCGGCGTAGAGCATCTTCTCGATGTCCCGCACCTCCTCGATGGAGGCGATGTGCGCGCGATGCGCCTCGTCGGCCGCGGTCTTCACCTCGATGAGCTTCGCCTGGACCTCGTCGGCCCGACGGCGCAGCTCGTCGACCGCCTCGTAGAGGCGCACCATCGCCTCGTGCTCGGCCTGCGCCTCGACCGCGAACTGGCCGACCG
>JASHUL010000008.1 GCA_030039995.1 Thermoplasmata archaeon | reverse complement strand
AGGTTCAGGCTCACCACGCGGGAGCAGCCGTCGCCCCGCATCGTGACGCCGAACAGGTGGTGGGCGAACTTGAGGGTGACCTTGCGCAGCGAGATCACGATGAACTGCGCGCGCTCCGCATTGTGGCGAAGGAGGCGACCGACGTACTCGGCGTTCATCCCGTCGAGCGACATGTCGACCTCGTCGAAGACGTAGAGCGGGCTCGGGTCGTAGCGCTGGAGCGAGAAGATGAACGCGAGGCTCGCGAGCGACTTTTCGCCGCCGGAGAGCTGCTCGAGGCGGGCGACCGTCTTGCCGACCGGGCGTGCTTTGATCAGGAGGCCGCCGGCGAGTGGGTCGTTCGGGTTCTCGAGGGCGATCTCGCCCTCGCCCCCGGCGCTCAACTCGCCGTAGATCTCCCGGAAGTTCGTGTTCACCTGGACGACGACCTCCTGGATCTTCTCCCGCTTCTTCGTCTCGATCTCCCCGACGAGGCCGGTCAACTGCTCCTTCTCGGCCGTGAGCCGGGCGACCTCGCTGCCGAACTCGTCGAGCCGTGACTTCTCGGCGTCGTAGTCGTCGACCGCGCGCAGGTTCACGTCGCCGAGGGCCGCGAGCTGTTGCTCGAGGCCGGCGATCTTGCGCTTGAGCTCCTCGATCGACATCGGCTTCTCGTCGGGCTCCGGCTCGGGATACTGCTTCAGCGCCTCCTCGAGCTCGTGGAACTTCGTCTCCGCCACGGCGAGCCGCGTCTCCTCCTGCGTGAGAAGGGAGCGTCGGGTCTCGAGGTTCGCCTGCGCCTCTCCGAGCTTCCTCGACAGGGCGACGCGTTCCTCCTCGAGCGAGCGCTTCTTCTCGGTCTGAGCCTTCTGCGACTCGGACTGCTGCGCCTCGACCGACTTCATCGCGTCCAGGGCTTCCTTCGCCGACGCGACCGACTTCTCGGTCTGGCCGATCTCCTTCTTCTTCGCGGCGAGCGAGGCGCGCGCCGTCTCGAGCTCCTTGCGTCGGCCCTCGAGGGTCGCCACGAGCGCGGCCAGCGACGCGCGGACCGACTCGAGCTCCCCGTTCGTCCGGACGCGTTCCTCGGACGTCTTCTGGGCCGCCTCCTGGAGCGCCCGGAGCTTCGCGCCGAGCGCCTCGGGCAGCTGCCCCAGGTACTCCTCCTGAGCTTTCGCGATCTGCGCTTTCAGCGCCGAGATCTCGTCGCCGAGCGCGCGCACCGTCTCCTCGGCGCGAGCGAACGTCGCTTCCGCTTTCTTCTGCTCGGCGACGGCCTCCGCGATGCGTTCGCGGGCCGCGGTCCAGCGGGAGCGCGCCGCGGCCAGGTCCTTCTCGAGGATCTGCCGAGACGACTGATGCGATTGATCCTGGATCGACCGCGTCGCGAGCTCCTCGCTCACGACGCGGATCCGTTCGGCGTTCTTCGCCAGGCCTTCGCGCGCCGCGGTCTCCCCCGCGCTCTTCTCGCGCAGCTCGTCGCCGAGTCGCTTCAGCTCGACCGCGCTGTCCGCTCCGCGCCCCTGCGCGGAGGGGTCGAGGTAGCCTCCCGAGATCGCCCCGGTCGCCTCGATCAGGTCGCCCGAGAGCGTGACGAGGCGGACCCCGCCCATCTGCGCCCGCGCGTGACCCAGCTCGTCCATGACGACGGTCTCTCCGAAAACGTACCAGAACGCCGGTCGCAGCTCCTCCTCGAACGTCACGAGGTCGATCGCGAAACCGGCCGCCCCGGAAGCCTTCGCCGCGACGAGCGACTTCCCGTGCGGCCGACCCGGGAGCATCTTGTTGAGCGGAAGGAAGGTCGCGCGTCCGCGCTTCTCCTCACGGAGCCGGCGGATGCACTCCTCGGCCACCTGGTCGCTCTCGACGACGAGCGCCTGGAACCGGTTGCCCCCGGCCACCTGGAGCGCGGTCTTCACCTTGGGGTCGAACTTCGCGAGCTCTTCGACGGTGCCGCGGATCCCCGCGATCTTCCCCAGGTTCCGTTGCGAGAGCAGGTAGTCGACCGCCGCCAGCTGGTTCGGCCGAGCCCCGGACTCCGCCCTCGCTTTGAGCCGGGCGTCCAAGGCGAGGTATCGACGGTTCAGCTCTCCGACCTCGCGCGCGAGCCGCTCGGCCTCCGCGGAGAGCGCTTTCTCCTGGTTCTTGAGGCCGAAGAGCTCTTTCTGAAGCTCCCCGGTCGACGAGCCCCCCGAGCCCTTCCCGGGGGAGGTCTCCTTGATCCGCAGTTCGAGGTCCTTGACCTCGACCTCCCGCTCGCGCACGTCGTCCTCCGCTTGGGCCTGCGTCCGTTCCGCCGCCTCGCGGGCCGCGTTCGCGGCCTCGCGTTCCTGGACGGCCGCCTGCCACGCCTTCTGCTTCGAGTCGTAGGTCCGACCGAGTTCCAGCTGCTGCTTGCGGGCCGTCGCGATCTTCGCTCCCGGTTTTCCCGGCGCGCCCGCGGCCGCCTGAAGCCCCTCCGCGTCCTCCCCGGCGCGTTCTTCGAGGGCGTGCAGCTTCGCGGCGAGCGTCTTCTCCTGGGACTCGAACTCCTCCCGTTGGCGGTCGTCACCACCGACCGTGGACTCGAGCTGCTCGGCCTGGGTCGACAGCTCTTCGAGGTTCTCTCGGAGATGCTGAAGGCTCTGGTCGAGCCGGGCGTACGCCATCCGCTTCTCGTCCAGCTCCGCCTTGAACTTCACCGCGGCCGCGCCGCCCGCCCGGGCAATCTCCTGGTCGACGGCGTCCATCGCTCGACCGAGCTCGTCCTGACGACCCGAGAGTTCGGTGCGGGCGGTGTCGAGTTTCTCGATCTCCTGGCGGACCGCTTCGACCTGCTTGCGGCAGGTGGTGAGTTCCGCCTCGGCCATCCGGTGACCGGCGCGCGCCAGCCGAGCCTGAGACCGCCGCTGCTCGTCCTGGAGTTGTTTGTACTGGATCGCTTGGAGCCGCTGACCTTCGAGCGCGGAGAGCCGCCCCTTGATCTCCCCCAGCAGCGTCTGGATCCGCTCGAGGTTCTGGTCGAGGTCGGTGCGCTTCGTCTCGGCGCGGGCCAACTCGTCGTCGTACTGGCTGATGCCCGCGAGACGCTCGAGCAGCCCCCGGCGGGGGACCGGCCCCATCGTCACGATCTTGTTGACGTCGCCCTGCTGGACGAGGTTGTAGCCGTCGCCCGAGAGCCGGCCGTGAGAGAGGAGCGCGTCGATCTCGGTCTGGGTGGTCCGCTTGCCGTTGACGTAGAAGTACGAGTAGTATCCGTCGGGGTCGCTGGGGGCGAGTTTGACGTACCGGGTGATCTCGACCTCGGGGGTGTCGCACGGCAGCAGCTTGTCGGAGTTGTCGAACACGAGGGAGACCTCGCACTCGGTCGCTGCCTTCTTCGACGCGCCGCCGTTGAAGAACAGGTGCGTCAGGCGCTCGGCCCGCAACGCCTTCGAGCTCGTCGGGCCGAGCACGAACAAGATGGCGTCCGAGATGTTCGACTTGCCCATCCCGTTCGGACCCGCGACCCCCGTGAACCCGGGCAGGAACGGGATCTCGGTCGCGCCGGCGAACGACTTGAAGTTCCGCAGCTTGAGCCGTTTGAGATACATCGAGCGAGCCTCCCTGCCCCGTTCCCGGATGCGACCCTCGCTGTGAGCGAAAGGCTGTTTGTCAGACAGTCGTCAGCAGCGTCCCCCGAGGGTTGTCAGCCATCTTATTTAACAGCTCGGTTCGTCGGGCACTGCAGGCGGTGCCCGCCGGAGCCGGCTCGAGGAGGAAATGCCCGGCCGGGGTCGATGGGCGGACCGGTCGCGACGCCCGCGACGAGTCCAGATTCCGACCGGCGCGCGGGAACGGGCCCGGTCTTCAGGTGATAAATACCAGTGCAGGGATGGCCCCCTGTCCGGGGCATGGCAAGTTACGCTCAGGTAACCTATGGGTGGGGTTCGCTACCCGCGAGCCCGTTTGCCTCGACCGGTCCGAGTTTTCCGTCTCTCTCGGGTGACGGATCTTGTTCCGCCTTCGCATTCCTCCCGCGTTCTCAAATGACCGGGGAGGAAGGCGAACGATGAGCGGAATTCGGAGCGGGTCCGGGATTGGAATTCGGTCGACGCGCGTTCGGCGGTGGACGTTGCTGTTGACCCTGGCGATCGCATTGATCATGGTCAGCTCGACGTTGGGCCTGACCGGAGGCGCCGTGGCGCGCTCGGTGGGTTCTGCTCCCGCGGCGGCCGCGATTACGCCCGCCGCCCAGACGGCTCCGAGCTCGGCCCCGTATACTTACCCGACGACCACGCAGGACGAGCCCAACTACACCGGTGGTAACTACATCATGGGCTCCGACGTTCCGATCGAGCACCTGAACGTCTACGCTTACGACGACCTGTACAGCGGAATGCTGCTCGACGAAATTTACGATTCTCTCGACGCGTACGCGATCAACCAGACCTACATCCCGTGGGCCGCGAGCTCCTGGACGGAGACCGCCGCGCCCTCCGGCACGACGGTCTTCGACCCGCTCACCGCGTCCATGCAGTCGGTCGCGTACGAGTACACCGTGACCCTCCGCCCGGGTATCGAGTGGAGCGACTACACCTCGGCGAGCGCCGCGTCGACGTACCTCTACAGCAACTACACCTCGTTCTCGCTGTGGAACTCGACGACGATGGCCCCGCAGACGTTCACCTACCAGTATCCGTGGCCCTCGGTGACGATGAACACGGAGACGATCCAGTCGGCCGACCTGATCCTCTCCTGGGAGATCCTGGTCACCTCGGAGGACTACTCCTCGGCGTGGGCGAACATCGTGGATGTCTCCCCCGTGAACAACCTCACCGCGACCTACTACCTCAGCGCCCAATCGGCGACGTTCGTGACCTCGACGCTCGGCAACCCGATCCTGCCGTACCACACCTGGGCGCCCCACGACTGGGCGACCTCCAACACCGCCGCCTGGAACTTCACCGGCGCGGCGAACGGCTACGATGTCTGGGACGTCGGGTACAACCCCACCACGGGCACGTCCAACGACCTCATCGGTAGCGGACCGTTCATGTTCACGAACTCGTACGGTCAGCCGCAGGGCTACTGGAACCAGCAGACCGGCGCCTGGTCGCTCTACGTGAACCCGTACTACTTCGTGCAGTACGTCCCGTCGCTGCAGCAGTACACCCCGCGGATCGCCCAGATCACGACCCCGCTCTACAGCACCGAGTCGGCGGCCGTGGCCGCCCTTGACCTCGGCCAGGTCGACACGATCCTGAACGGAGTGGACCCGACGTTCATCCCGACGATCGACACGATCCCGGGAACGTCGATCTTCTACCAGCCGTCCGGGTCGTTCGGCTATATCGAGTTCAACTCGGGTAGCAACGACGCGCCGTACAACATCACGGCGTTCCGACAGGCCCTCAACTACGCCACCGACAAGGCGTACCTCGCCTCGGTGGTCGACGAGGGCTACGACGACCTCGGCCAGCCCACGGTCCCGATCGCGGACTCGGTCTGGCACAACTACTCCGCTCCGGAGTACGCGTACGACACGGCCGAGGCCGAGACGCTCATTGGCAGCATCCCGGGAATGACGCAGGTCTCGGGCAACTGGTACTACGACGGTTCGCCGGTCACCGCGGACATGCAGATCACCGTCGCCAGCGAGGACCCGTTGGGCGTGGAAGGCGCCCTCCTCGTGGCGCAGGAGTGGTCGAGCGTCGGGGTACCGACGACCGTGACGCAGGAGGCGTTCTCTACCCTCGTGTCGAACCTGATCACGGTGAACTACAACTCGATCAACCTCGGGATCACCGGGATCCAGGGCGACCCGACCTCGTGGTTCCTGGAGGCGTACAACCAGGTCATCGGGACCGGGACCGGCTTCTACGAGGGGCCGTTCTCGAGCCTCGAGTGGAACGGGACGCTGCTGAACGGCACGCAGGTCGACGACCTCGTGGACAACCTCACGATCGAGCTGAACTCGATTACGAGCTTCACGGAGCGTTTGAACCTCGCGGACGAGATCGAGGGGATCGCGGCGGACGAGTCGACGATCGTCAACCTCGGATACCCCGTCTTGATCCTGCCGTTCTCGAACAGCACGTTCGACGGGCTGATCAAGGACTCGCTCGCGTATTCGTCGTTCATGTATTGGAACTTCCTCTCGTTCTACGAGAAGAGTTTCGTCGCGCCGACGCCCCCGTCCCACATCCCGACCCAGCTCCATGTCGGGGTCGTGGAGGCGCAGAACGTCTACTACGACGGCCAGTACGGGAACATCACCGTCGAGGTCCGCAACCAGTACGGCCAGCCGGTCCCCGGCATGAACCTGAGCATCGGCTACAACCCTGAGGGCGCGCTGCTCAACATCACGCCGGATTCCGCGCTCACGAACAGCGCGGGCGAGTACACGTGGGAGTTCCAGGTGCTCGCCGCGAACCCGCTGGTCTACACGGCGGACTACTCCGGTGCGATCAACGTGAGCGTCGCGGCGAGCGCGCCGTCGGGCACGTCCGGGACGTTCGAGCCCGCGCTGGGCTGGACGTCGTTGGACGTCGCTCCGCAGGCGGTCGCGTACCAAGAGGTGACGTCGCCGAGTACGTTAGTTTCGGGCGCCGCCGCCCAAGCGGTCACGCTGAAGGTCTACGACCCGACCACCGGTGACCCGCTCTCCGGGTACCAGTATTCGCTGGAGGCACTCTCGGGCGCCGTGGTCCTCTCATCGGGGATCGCCGGCCAAACGGTGGCGAGCGCGGACTCCTACAACCCGATCTACGGGTTCGGATTCGCGGCCGTGCAGGTCGGGCCGTACGCGGACTACAACCTCACCGTGATCTCCGGTGTCACCGGTGCGAACGGTGAGATGACGGTCGATGTGGCGGCCAACGCATCGGTGAACTTCACCGCGATGGGACCGGAGTTCCAGTCGTGGTTGTTCGTCGGGGCGTACGCGAACGGCGGCCCGCTGATCGGAGAAAGTCCGTACGCACTGATCGCTCAGGTGACCAGCAGCTACGACTCCTCGGGCTTCGGGGTCGACGAACCCGTCGAGGTCCCGTTGCTCGTGGCCGAGGCGGCGCCGGCGGTTGACCTCGCACTGACGGTGACCCCGTCGGTCGGGGCGACCTCGGAGGGAACGATCACCGTGACCGCCACGGAGGCCGGGACGAGTACGCCGGTCGCGAACTACACCGTCACCTTGACCTCGCAGAACGCCGAGGGGGCGAACCGCGGGGTCATCGCGAGCGCGGAGGGCCAGGAGATCGAGGCGTACACCCCGAACGAGTACTTCGGGAGCGACTTCATCCCCGGCTTGGTCGTGACGACCGACGCGGCGGGCAATGCGACCGCGACGTTCTCGCCCGGCCTCTACGCCCCGTCGGCGCCCGGAGGAGCCTTCGCCGGCTTCACGGCGCTGCCGTTCACCGACCCGTACCTCGTGCCGTTCGACGAGTTCGAGATCTCGGCGTGGGGCGCGACCGCGGGCACGGCGTCGGCGACGATCGTCTCGACCGGTACCGCGACCCCGGCCTCCGAGGTCGCCGTGATCTCGGAGTATGTCGGCGGAGCGAGCACGCTCAACGGAGTCGTGACGCTGCCGGGCAACGCGACCTACCCGCTCTACGTGAACAGCACGTGGGACTCGCCCTGGGGACCGTCGGCGACGGACGTCGCGGTCAACGTCTCGGCGAGCCTCGGGACGGTCGGAACGGCCTCGGGCAGCACGGGCTCGAGCGGTAGCTACCAGACGACCTGGGCCGCTCCGCTCGTCACGGTCCTGACGGCCGCGACCCTGAGCGCGACCTCGACGACGGGCAGCTCGTCGCAGACGGTCTACCTCTCGCCCGTGACGACCGTGACCACTACGTTGCCGGGCAAGACGGTCACGACGACCTCCGCGGCGAACACGACGGAACTCGATGCGGCGATCGCTGCCGCGGTGATCCTCGGGATCCTCGCGGTCGTCTTCGCGGTGCTGTGGGCGCGCAAAGGCGGCAAGGAACCGCCCCAGTCGAGCTCGCCGCCCCGCATGGACGACGACATGACGACTTCCACCACCTCCGGGACCTCGGGCGGGACCGGCGGCGCGGGCGGGGGCCCGCCGTCGCAGTAACGAACCGTCGGAACGGAACGGCCGGCCGGCTCCGGGAAGCCGGCCGGCCGGCAGGCTTCGGGGCAGTCAGGAACCAGATCGTAGGAGAGCGGCCGGGGAGCGGGCGGGCAAGGGCAGGCGATGAATCTCTACCTGGTGCTCCGCAAGATCGTCCAGACGGTCGCCCTCGTGCTCCTGATGGCGGTCATCCTGTTCGTGATCTTCCGGCTGATGCCGGGGAACCCCGCGCAGTTATTCATCATCAGTGCGCGCCACCAAGCGACCGCGGCCCAGCTGGACGCGCTGGAACGACAGCTCGGTCTCTCCGGCGGGAAGTGGAACTTCTCGAACTTCCTCACCTACATGGCCGACATCCTGACGTTCAAGTTCGGCTACGACTACTACAGCGGTCGCTCGGTCTGGTCGGAGATCCTCACTGCGCTCCCGTTCACCCTCCTCCTGCTGGGGACGGCGACCGTCGCCTCCTACATCTTCGGACTCCCGCTCGGGGTCGTTACGACCTGGTTCCGCGGAAAGAAGACCGAAGGCGTACTGGTGACGAGCGGACTGGTGCTGAACTCGATTCCGTACTTCATCTTCGCGATCCTCTTGTTCCTCTACTTCGTCGTGGAGTTCCGGCTGGACCCGGTCGTCTCGTCGTTCCCGATCTCGGACGTCACGACCCCTAGTTGGGCGAACTTCGTCACCGTCGTGCAGGCGCTCGCGCTCCCGATGGCGACCTTGGTGGTCATCGGCGCGGCCGGTAACTTGCTCGTCATGCGCGCGGCGATGGTGTCGGTGCTGGGACAGGACTTCATTCTCACGGCGCGCGCGAAGGGCGTGAGCGAGGGGTCGATCATGTTCCGTCACGCCGCGAGGAACGCGATGATCCCCGTCTCCACGCAGATGGCCCTCAACTTCGCGCTGATCGTCTCGGGCGCGATCATCACCGAGATCATCTTCTCGGTCCCGGGTCTCGGCAACCTGACGTACCAGGCGGTGTTGCAGCTCGACTACCCGCTCGCCGAGGGGGCGTTCTTCATCATCTCCCTGGTCACGATCTTCGCCTACGCGGGGATCGACTTCATCCACGCCTGGCTCGACCCGCGGATCCAGCTGTGAGCGCGGGCGCGGAGGAGCGATGACCGCGCTCCCGGCCGCGACCCCGACCGAGAAGGAGAACTACCGGGCGTACCGGCAGCAACGCCTCCGGAACCGCATCGACCGCTGGAAGAAGCTCTGGGGGATCTACTACCACTCCCGGTACGGGAAGGTCGGCTTCTGGATGTTGGTCGTCTACATCGCGCTCGCCTTGCTCTCCCCGTTGCTCCAGTTCCACAACCCGAACTACTTCATCGCCCCACCCGAGGACTCGTACGCGGCGACCCAGGAACTCGGCGCGACCCTCCCGCAGCTCTCGGTCGTGAACGGCACGCCGCTTGAGCCGTCGGCGGTGCCGATCTCGTCGGCGGGCAGCTACATCATCTACACGACCTCCGCGAGCGGGAACGTCTCGGCGATCGGCCTCGGCGCGTCCCCGACGACGCCGAACGGGAAGGCGCTCTCGATCCTCGCGCCTCAGTACGCGCAGGGCGCGACCGTCTATCCGGCGTCGGTCTTCGCGCTCGCCGACTACACCGTGTTCACGAGCTCCTTCAACTTCGACTACTCGGAGTATCTCGTGGAGGGCGCGGTCGTCGCCGCGAACTCGAGCGAGCTCGTGTTCGCCCACATCTCCTGGAGCGGCACGAACGGCCCGGGGAGCGGGAACCCGAGCACGAACGGAGTGGAGAAGATCGGGCTCGCCGGCACGCTGGTCGAACCGCCGGTCTCGAACTCGATCCCAACGACCACGATCCCGTCGTGGGGGCCGTTCGCCCAGTCGACCGCGTACACCTCGGGAGGCCTGCAGACGGCGTACGTCTACACCGTGACCGAGGTGGGAGGGGGGTACAATCTCTCCGAGTACTACGCGGAGCCG
>JASHUL010000150.1 GCA_030039995.1 Thermoplasmata archaeon | reverse complement strand
GGACAACGCCGGTTCTCGAGCGATCGCCGAAGCCGGAGGGCTTCGGACGGTCGGCCGGATCTATCGCGCCGGTCCGACCGGTCGGTCGACGGGTTCCGCGCTCAGGTCCGGGGCGCCCCGCAGTTAGGACAGACCGTGGCGGTCGAGTCGATCAGCGTTCCGCAATAGCGGCACGGAACCTTGACGGTCTCCCGGATTACGATCTGCTGAACGGCAGGCTGGTCGGACGGGGTCAAGCGAACGGACGGCGGCGCTCCCATCGGTGGGGGTGCCGGTCCGAACCCGAGATTCCCTCCCGCCGAGTGCTGGGGCAGGCGGGTTCGCCGGGACCGGGCGGCGAGGATCGCGACGATCACGATCACCACCACGACGACGAGGATCACCAGCCCGACCAACAACCCCTCGGAGAGCGAGCTCCCGCCCGAGCTCGCCGACGGGCCGGAGACCTGGGTGAGCGCGTACGTCGTGCTCGTCACCGCCAGCGTGTCGGTGATCGTGAACCCATTCGGCCCATTGACATCGTGCTCGACGTAGTCGTACCCCACGATATATCCGGTGGACGGGTCGAAGTAGCTCGTCCAGGTGTACGTGGCCGCGAACGCGCCGTAGATGTCGTCCCGGTCGAAGCTGCCGTTGCCCACGGTCTCGATCGTGCGCACGTATCCCGTCGGGGACCCGGCGAGGGCGAAGGAGACGTTCGTCGAGACCACCGAGCAAGCCGTGTTCAGGAGCGTCAGGGCTCCGCCGACCGGCAGCGAGTTGTTCATGTAGAACCACACCGACGGGTCGACGTAGCCGGTCTGATTGTCGGTTCCGTCGACGTAGCGGAACGTCGTGGAGGAAAAGGTGAACGTGCCGGAAGAGGTCCACGCGTAGTACGCGCCCGTGACGTTGCCCCAGGTGTCGTCGTTCGAGTAGGCGGCGGCGTCCGTGCCGTTCGCGGCGATCCCCGTGACCGTGACGCTTCCGTTGATGAACGAGTACTCCGAGTATTCGGAGTAGTTGCCGTCGCCGGAGCCGAGCGTCCACTCTTCGGAGTAGTGGAACGCGTCGCCGGCTTCCGGAGCGTAGTGGGCCGCCGGGGCCGACATCGGAGCGAGGGCGACGAGGAGCAGGAGCGGGACCAAGACGCTCGCGAGAACGACCTTCATCCGGTGAAGCCCCCGGTACCGAAGTGGGCGTGTCCGGGGTGTGCTCCGCCGATGCCGCTGAAGGTGGAGTAGTAGGCGCCGTGGGCGACCAGGATCGGCACGAAGAAGAAGCGAGGCCCGCCGTAGAGATAGGCCCCGCCCGGGGCCGTCGGAGCCACGGTCGCCGTCGTGTCGAGGCTCTGGATCGTCTGCGGCCGAACACCGTGGACCATGCGCACGGCGAGGCAGATCAACTCCGGGGGCGTCAGGCTCGCGGCCCGCCGTCCGACGATCCCGTACGCTTGCTCCAGGAGCGCGAGGCTCTCGTTCGCTTCCATCACCGGTACGGCGGCCAGGATCGACGCCGCGACCAACGGGTACTGAAGGTACGCCCCCAGCCCCCGCGCGATGATCGCCAGCTTCGCGTTCACGCCGTCCGCGGGAAGGTCCGAGAGGGTGAGGTACGCCGAGGAGAGCTCGACGTCCTCGGACGGTTGGTACCCCCAGGAGCCGAACATGCCGCGGAGCGAGAGGAACTTCTGGGTCAACTCCTCGACCGGTCGGTTCACGATCGCGAGCAGCGCGGCGGTCTCGTACGACGCGGTGATGCGCAGGTAGGCGGCGAGCGGGTCCGTCGCGAACGTTCCGTCGGCGCGTTGCCCGAGCAACAGCACGGAGGCGACGCCGAGCGACGACTCCTTCGGAACTCCCGCGTGACGCGCCGCGGCCTCGAGCTGCGTCAACGCCGGCAGACTGTTCGAGAGATTGCCCCGAGCCGACGAGAGGATCTCGGCCGCCATGAGCCGGTTCTCGTCGTTGTGAGCGAGCGACCCGATCTTCTGGTACGCGTCCAAGAACAACGGCCCGCCCTGCTGAGGGTCGGGGAGCGACTTCGCGAGGCCGATGCCGATCGCCCAGAGATAGCCGAGTTCGGCGTTCGGGAGGCTCCCTACGATCCCGAGGACGTACCGGTTCCCGGTCGTCGCGATGGTTTCCAGGTCGCCCTCCACCTGCTGGACCTCGGCACAGTACGCCCCGAACGCCACGTCCGAGACGCGGTACATCCGGATCCCCATCTGGCGGACCGCGAGGACGCCCGCGCTCGTGAGGCCGACATATCCGCCCGGGAACGGGACGAGCGCGCCGAGCGAGGTCTGCTGCGCCATGAGCGCGTTGAACGCTTGGATCCTCGTGGCCAGGTCCGCGTCCGTCGAGCGAAGGCTGGCGGCGTCCTGCGCCGCCTTCGCCTCATCGGCCTGCTGCCGCTGGGCGTTCTCGAAGTGAAACAGGATCGAATGGGTCCGACGGTCCTCGTCCTGCACGGTGTCGGCCATCTCGGCCCGCGAGGACGACTCCTCTTGGATCGCGGCCTGGTCCGTCGCCAACGACTGGACGTCGTGCGTCATCTGGGCGTACTGGTCCGCGGTCACGCGCTGGATCCAGAGGAGCTGGGCGAGGTTCGCGAGGTCGGGGTCCGGCAACGTCGTGCTGACGTTCCGGGCGCTCACGGAGGAGAGGAAGGTGTACACGTCCTGACAGGTCGTCAACTAGCGGTCCACCGCCTGGAACCGAGTATACAGCTCGGGCTCTTGACAGTTGTTTCGGATTTCGAACTCCAGTTTACGACCGTCCTCGCGCAGCCGCACGAAACGGTCGTCGTGAAGCGCCATCCGCAGGATCCCCTCGAACCGCGCGGGAGGCGAGCCGTCCGGTCCGAATCGGCGCGCCCGTTCGGCCTCGATCTGCTCGTAGGCGAACGTCATCTCGTAGAGCGACCGGAAGACCTGGTCCTCGATCTTCTCGCGGACCGCGCGTCGGGGCACGCTCACCTCCTCGAGACCTTCCAGATCGACGAAGTAGACCGAACCGTCCGGCGACACCACCGCGTCCTTGTCGAGCCAGACATCGTAGAAGTCCAGGCCGCGGAACTCGTCGGGGGCCGGTCCCGAGACCATCGTGCGGGCGAACAGCGTCAACATCGCGACCGTGGTCCGCACGAAATTCACCTCGAAGGCGACCGTTCGCTCGTTCGAATGAAGGCCGAACAGGTCGAACACGTGACGGACGTTGTTCCCGACCGTGTTCCGAGCGTGGAAGTAGATCCGCACGTTGGACGGCACGAGCCGGAGTTCCTGGACGATCGTCCCTCGATACTGACGGTACCAGTAGATCGAGCGCAGCGAGTCGGCCAGCGCAGTCGGGAGGGTGGCGACCTTTACCACGGGAGCGATCCGAAAGCCGTGGATCGACGTCAGGTCCGCCCGCTCGGAGACGCGAAGGGCGATGGTCGCGTGCTCCACCCCTTGGCCGCCGTACGGAGACCCTCGGAGCCATAGTTCTCCCGTGATGACCCGATCGACAGCCCCCGGCCGGTTTCGGCGCAGTCGCGCCGCCACGTCCGGTCGGTGCGCCACTTCGGCGGCCAGCTCCCGGTCCAGCGCCCGCCAAGAGTACGGAGCGACCGCGGCGCCGATCCCCTTGACCGAGAGGTAGAACGGTTGGCCGTCCAACGTCGCGACGGGCTCGGGGAGGATCGCGGTTCGATTATCGTCCTCGACGAACCGCAGCACCTCCACCGGGGGTTCGTCGAGGAGCGGGCGAAGGGCGTCGGGGAGGAAGACGGCATCCAGGCCCCGGGGAATCACACCCGCGAATTGGCGGTTCGTGACGGTCTCCGCCGAGTACTTGGCGAGGTCGACCGGTAGGCCCGCGAGGGTCATGGAGGGGCGGTAGCAGATGCTCCCGCGCGGACGGCGGACTCGACCGGAGCGGACTCGAGGTACCGGCCGAAGAACTCCGCCACCCGAGCGAACGACTCGACCTGGTTCTCCCGCCGGACCAGCCCGTGGCCCTCGTTCCCGTGTCGAAGGTAGTCGACGGGGACCTCGCGTGCTCGGAGCGCCGCGACGATCTGCTCGGCCTCTTCGACGGGGACCCGCGGGTCGTTCGCCCCGTGGATGACGAAGAGCGGGGTCCGGATCCGGTCGACCTGATGGATCGGGGAGATCTTCTCGAGGAACTCCCGGTCCCGCTCGAGGCTCCCGTACTCGTCCTCTCGGATCTTGCGTCGCCAGCTTCGGGTCTGTTCGAGGAACGTGACGAAGTTCGCGATGCCGGCCCACTCCGCCCCGGCGGCCCACAAGTCCGGATACGTCGTCAGGGCCGAGAGCACCATGAACCCCCCGTAACTTCCTCCGGCGACGCCGAGGCGGCCGGTCCGGACCTCGCCGTGGTCGGCGAGGAACCGGGCGAGGTCCCGGATGTCGCGGACCGAGTCCATTCGGCGGCGCACGTCGTCCAAGTGGACGTACGTCCGACCGTAGCCGGTGCTGCCCCGAACGTTCGGGAGCACGAGCCTCCACCCCTGCTCGACGAGGAAGGAGTGCACGGGAAGGAACTGCGGGCGCTGTTGCGACTCGGGGCCGCCGTGGATCCAAACGATCGTGCCGCGGGGTGGCGCCCCTTCGGGCGAGAAATCCCAGAACGGGATCGTGAGGCCGTCCGACGCGGTGAACTCCCGAAGTACGGGGGACCGAAGGCGCGCTGGGAGCGGCGTCGGGTCCGAAGCGACAAACCGGGTCCGCCCCGAGGCGAGCTCGTATTCGACCACCTGGTGCCCCCCGTCGGGAGAGCTCGCGTCCAGCAGCAGGGACCCGCCCGAGGGGTTCCAATCGACATCGATGACGATCCCTTGCCACGGGAGCGTCAGCTCCCGACGGGAGTTGTCGGCGAGGTCGAGGAGGTGGAGCCGGCTCCACCCTCGGTCGTTCACGACGACCGCCGCCCGCCGTCCGGCTCGATCGAGTCGGATCACGTCCACGTCGCCCCCGAAGTCGTGGAGCACTTCGGCACCGCTCCCTTGATACCGCACGACTGCGGTGAACTCCCGTTCAGGGTTCGCGGCCGCGAGCACCGCGTCGGGCGCTAGGTCCGCCGAGAGGATCGTCAGCTCCCCGGCGTGCGGGGTCACCGTCGAGACACCGCTCTCGCCGAGCAGCAGCAGGTCGGCGTCCAGGTTCGTGTTCGTTCGCCGCAAAAGGATCCGGGAGGGATCGGCGGCCACGACGTTCAGCAGGGCGTCCTCGGCGAACAACCGCCGGGGGGACGCGGTGCGGCCGACGTCGATCTCGTACGGGTCAAAGAAGCGCCGATCCCGCTCGTTCGAAGTGTAGACGTACCGGCCCCCGTCCCGCCAGTCTCCCGGCGAGTGGATCACCTCCGGGTTCGACGTCAGCCATCGCGGACGCGGGGACGACCCGTCCCCGCCGGGCTCGTAGAGGGCGAGCTGCCACTGTTCGTCGCCACCGTGGTCGACGGCGAGGACCGCGCGGTCCCCCTCGGGGGAAGGCTCGACGCTGAGCACCCGCTCGGTCCCCGAGTCGATCTTCGTTCCCGACCCTCCGCTCGACGCCACGCGGTAGGCCCACGGCGCGCCGTCGCGCGTCGAGACGTAGTAGAACCACTT
>JASHUL010000149.1 GCA_030039995.1 Thermoplasmata archaeon | reverse complement strand
TGCATGTAGCGGCCGGAGGCGGCGATCCGGTCGAGGTCGCCGCCGAGCTTGTCGTTGATCCACGCGTGCCAGTCGGCGAGGAACACGGTGACGTCGCAGCCGGCGTCGGCGAGGTCGAGGATCTTCCGCGCGGTGATCAGGTGCGCGATCGTGAGCACGCCGGACGGCTCGAAGCCGATGTACGCTCGCGGACGCTCCGACCGTTCGAAGAGGGCCCGGACCTCCTCGGCGGTCAGCACCTCGGACGTGTGGCGCACGACGCGCGCGACGCGCTCGTCCACGTCCATCGCCCGGGGGAGACGGCGACCGGTTTATGGCATGGTCGGTGGGCCCGTTCCCCCACGGCGGAGCGCGTCCGTGGAGACCTTAGTGTTAAGACCCTCCCCCGCGCTAGTACGACCCCCGAACCCCCCATGGCGGACGGCACGGCCGAAGGAGTACCGGCGCCGAGCTCCGTCTCCCGGAGCCCGGAGGCCGCCGACCTCGCGAAATCGCTCGGCGTCGGCGCCGACACCGCCGAGACGCTGATCCAGGCCGGGTACACCTCCGTCCAGTCGGTCCGGGAACTCTCCGAGACCGCGCTCGAACTCCTCGGCGTCTCGACGGTCGACGTCGAGCGGATCCGGGCGAAGCCCGCCCCCGCGGCCGCGGACCGCACGGTCGAGAACGACCGGATCGTCCAGCGGTGGGTCGGAACGGTCCGCCGGACCGAGCGCCCGCGCCGACCCCGCGTCACGATCCCGACGAAGGACTCGACCGACACGCTCCGCAAGTGGGTCGAGGGCGACGACGGGGCGATGGAGGAATGGATCCAGTCGTCCGAGCCGACCGGCCCGGCCGCCGCGCCGGTCGTCCTGCCGACGGGAGCCCCGGGCGCCCCCGGCTCGGTCCGGCCGACGCCGAGCGACGAGGGCGTCAGCCCCGCGGGGGAGCGCGAGGAGACGGTCGTCCGGTGGCTGATGGGCCTGCTCGACCGGGTGAAGAGCGACCAATTCGACCCCGCGACGCTGATCCAGGAGAGTCAGGAGCTCCACCGGCAACTCTACGACGAGCGCACGAAGCGCCGCCAGCTGGAAGAGGAGGTCGAGCACGTGAAACGCGGCTCGATCGCCGTGATCAAGTACGTGCGTTCCCACGAGGCGAAGGAGAAGGAGATCGCGGTCCGCGCGAAGGACGACGAGATCGCGGAGATGAAGCTCCGGCTCCTCGCGCTCGAGGGCGCGGGGGCGCGCGCCGTGCCGACCGCGACCCCCGAGGCGTCCGCCCCGAAGACGAGCGTCCAGTACACCGCGAACGCGGTCGAGAAGGCGACCCGCGACCTCGAGCAGCGGCTCCGCGACGAGTTCTCCGAGCGCGAGCACGCCTACATCGAGCGGGAGACCGAACTCCGGCGCCGCGGGGTCCAGCTCGAGAGCGAGGTCCGGAACCTCCAGGGCGAGATCGAGCGCACCAAGGAACGCGGGGCGTACCTCGCCCCGGGCGGCGCCGCCCCCTCGGACCTCGACCTCCGGCTCCAGGTGATCGACCAGCGGGAGAAGGACCTCGTGACGCGGGAGAACGAGCTCCGCCAGCGGTTCGAGGAGATCCGGATCCGTTCGGAGGAGCTCGACCGGCGCCGCAACCCGATCGAGGTCAAGGAGCGGGAGCTCGCGTCGTACGACCAGCAGCTCCAATCGCGCAAGCAGGCGCTCGACGTCGAGGCGCGCCGGCTCGAGGGGCTCCACCAGGACGAAGCCGGCTCCGCCGGCCCCGGCGCGGTCGACGAGAGCGCGCGGCTCGAGGAGCTGCGCGCGTCGATCGCGGCGCGGGAGGACGACCTTCGCAGCCGGGAGGAGGCGCTCCGCGAGCGGGCCACCGAGGTCGAGAAGCTCGCCGGGAAAGCCGCCGAGGCGGGCGGCGAGGCCGGGCGCGACGAGGCGGCGCGCGAGGCGGCCGAGGTGAAGGTCAAGACGGGGATCCGTCGGCTGGACGACCTGCTCTACGGGGGCCTGCCGGTCGGTGCCCAGTTGCTCGTGAACGGCCCGGCCCACACGGGGAAGGACGTCCTCGCCCGACTGTTCTCGGTCGAGGGCCTGAAGCTCGGCATTCCGTCGATCTGGATCGTCACCGACAAGACCTGGGGGCAGGTCCGCGAGGACCTCGCCGGTCTCTACCCCAAGTACGAGGAGGCCGAGAAGGGCGGTATGGTTCGGTTCGTCGACCTCTACTCGCGCAGCGTCGGCTCCTCGGGCTCGACGCCGGGCGTCCGCCTGCTCTCCTCGACCGACAAGGGGGTCCTCGACCAGCTCGCCCAGACGGTCAACTCGATCTCGGAGGAGCTGAAGTCGAAGTTCCCGACCTACCGTCTCGTCTTCGAGTCGGTCTCCACGCTGACGGCGTACCTCGACACGAGCGCGACGTTCCGCTTCCTCCAACCGCTGATCGGCCGACGCAAGATCGACCAGGCGGTCGCGTACTACGTGCTCGACCGCGGGATGCACTCGGACGCGGACCTCGAGACGCTCGAGCACATGGTCGACGGTTCGGTCAACCTCAAGATCGAGCAGCTGAAGACGTTCCTCTCGGTCAAGGGGATCGGCGAGACCCAGTCGCGCGCCTGGATCGGTTACACGTTCACCAAGCGCTCGCTGAACCTGGGGTCGTTCAGCCTCGACCACATCCGCTAGCGCGCAGCGCCCGGACCCGTACGGAACCCAGAAAAACACCGCCTCGGTCCCCCGGGCACCGATGGACGCCGCCGAGCTCCGCGAGCAGTTGGTCTTCCTCCTCGCGGGGGCGGCGGCGCTCGTGCTGGTGTTCCTGTTCGTCGCGTACTCGACCGTCGGCACCTGAGGGCGCCCCCCCGCGCGCGGGCCCAACCGATAAGTAGCCCCGCCCCGCTCGCTCTTCCGCTAGGCTAGACCGGGGGGTTGAGCGTCCCCTTACACACCGAAACCGTCCTTAGCGGGGGTGACAGGCAGGAGCGACGTTCGGACGAGCAGCGTGTCTCGCGTGACCTCGTCGACGTTCCGTTCCGCTGGGCCGCGGGCATCGCGACGAGCGCTCGGAGGAGCGCCCTAGCGGTTATCCATCACGGGCACCGGGTCAGGTCCTGACGGGAGCAGCCTTACCGTGACCCGTCGACGCTGGCGGGGCTACGGGGCTGAGGGGTCCGCGGGGTCTCCACGTCGTTCGTCCGAGCGGCAATCCTGTCGGCCTAGCACCGCTCCGCGGACGCTCTCCGA
>JASHUL010000148.1 GCA_030039995.1 Thermoplasmata archaeon | reverse complement strand
GACCCCCACGGCTTCGGGCGCGAACGCCTCGAGTTGGGAGAGGAGCGGAGGGACCTCGGCGAGTAGCCCTCGGACGGGCGCGAGCAGCAGCACGTCGCTCCCCGAGCGGACCCGCTCGGATTTCACGGGCCTTCCCGCTCCGAGAGTTCTTCCAGGAGGTCGTCCCGGTCCCGGTGGCGCTTCAACTCGTTCACGTTCAGGATCGGCAGCCCGAAGATCGACGGACGGTGGACGGGCTCCCGGACGACGAACATCGCATGGCCCTCCGCCACCCGCGCGAGCCCGTGCAGGATCTCCGCCCGGTGGAGCGCGGCGCGCAGGCTCCCGACCGACGCGAGGAGGATCTCCGGTGTACGAGTGAAGGCGTCGAACGGGGCGCGCACGGTGACGACGACCTCGAGGCCGAGGTCGTCCAGCCGGTCCAGCACGCCGTCCCGGAGCGGGTCGCCGGTCCGGGCCCTCTTACGGGGAGCGCCGGACGCGGGCTCGGTCTCCTCCGCGCGCGTCTCCGCGGGCCCCGCCCGCCGGGGGGGCCGCGCGAACAGTTCGATCGGGCGAACGATCGGCTCCCCGAAGAACGACTCGATCCGCTCGATGACGCCGAGCTCGGCTCCCGCGCCTTCTTCGTAGAGCTGGATCGCCCGTCGGGAGACTCCCGCGACACCGGCAAGAGTGCCGAGCGACAGCCCGCGCGTCTGACGGAGCAGGCGCAGCCGGTCGCCGTCGACCCGGGCGAACGTCCCCCCGGGACTTGCGTAGAGGAACGGGGGCAGCGCCTTGTCGAGGTACTCTTGGAGCGTCTCCTCGTTGATGATCGGCACACCGTACCGCGTGTAGACGACGCCGGCATCGAGCCCGGAGGCCCCCGACGACTGCCCGATCACGAGCGCGAGCGCCGGGAACAGCCGACCCAGCTCGAGGATCCGCGCCGCTTCCTCCGCGTCGAGCGCGTCGATGTTTTTCAGGACCTTGATCAGGAGCAGCGTCGAGTCTCGCCGGGCCGCGAGGTCGAAGCTCGAGGGACGAACCCCGTGAGCGTCGGCGACATAGAATCCGGCACGCTCGAGCATCTGCCGGAGGTGCTCGATCCAGCGTTCCCGGGACCGCTGTGGCATCCGTCTCCCGAGACGTATCGAGCGGCCCCGTCTATATGAAGGAGGTTGTGCGCCACCGCCGAAGAGCGACCCGGTCGGGGGCGGTACCGACCGGGGGAACCGTCTTGGCCCTGCGACCGGGTCGGCGGGGGATGGAGTCACCCCTCCGACCGGTCACCGGCGCCCCCGCGCTCCACTTGGGGGAGCGTGGGTCCGGTGCCGTGATCGTCGCCGACCTCCACCTCGGGCTCGGAGGAACGACGTCGGTCCCGGGCGGACCTCCGGAAGGTTCTGCCGAGGGGATGGCCGGCCGACTCCTCGAGCTGCTGCGAGACCGAGCGGCGCCGACGTTGATCATCGCGGGCGATGTGAAGCACCCGATCGTCGGCGCCCCGCCGGCACTCCGGCCCCTGCTCTTCGACTTCTTCGCTCACCTCCTTCGGTCCGGATGCGAGGTCGAGGTCGTGCTCGGTAACCACGACGTCGGGCTGGCCCGGTACCTCCCGCGCGAGGTCGTGGTCCACCCGCCGACCGGGGTGGTGCGCGACGGGGTCGGGATCTTCCATGGCCACCGCTGGCCCGCCGACGCCGTCCTCCGCGCCCCGCGACTCGTCGTCGGTCATCTGCACCCGGGATTCCGGCTCGCTCCGACCACGGACGACCCGGACGGCAAACGGCCGTGCTGGGTCCGCGTCGAGCTCCCCACCCCGGCCCCGCCGCCTCGACGCCGACGGCGCCACGCGCCGCTCAGGGCACGAGAGATCGTAGTGCTCCCGGCGTTCAACCCGTTGTCGGGCACGGAAGCGCTGAACCGGGCGCGCCCGGCTCGAGGGCGTTCGTTCCTGTTCGGGCGGTTCCTCTCGCGTGGGGTCGCTCGGGCCTATCTGCTCGACGGCACCGACCTCGGACCGATCCCTATCGCGAGTCCGCCGCGGCCCGGGAAGCGAGCAGCGGTGCGAGCTCCTTCGGTTCGGTGACCGGGGGGGCGCACGAACGCCCGAAGCAGACCAGCGCCCGCGGCGAACCCTCGGAGCCGGGGACGCGCAGCTCCTCCGGCAGCGAGAACGGCGGCGGCGGCGTGCCCCGGAACACCCAGACGTTCGGGTGCCACGCCTCTCGCGCGGCCCGCAGCATCTCCGCCGCCGCCGCTCCGTCCCCCTCGACCACGACGGTCGCGGGTTCGGTGATCGTGAGACCCGCCGCGAGGGCCGAGCCGGCGGCGAACAGCCCCGCCCCGCCGACGCGCGACGAGATCGGCCCGAGCAGACCGACCGCCTTCTCCCGCCACCGGTCGTCCTTCAACAGGGCGGCGAGTCGGAGCATCGTCAGCACCGCGGACGCGTTCGCCGACAGGTGCGGGGCGTCCTCGAGCGGATAGCTGGCGTCAGAGACCGAACCGACCGGAGTGCCGTCGTACAGTCGGGGAGCGAGGTCCCGCAGCAGCCCGTCTTCCCCCCGGAACTCTCGGTCGACGAGCTCGAGGAGCTCCACCGCCGGCGCGACGTACTTGGGCTCGGCGGTGGAACCCGCGAGCTCCACCAGGCCCGACGCGAACGCGACCTGGTCCTCGAGCAGGCCGAAGCCCTGCGGCCCGCTGGGGTCGATCCGGTGCGCCATTCCCTCGCCCGGACGGAAGGCGTCCCT
>JASHUL010000147.1 GCA_030039995.1 Thermoplasmata archaeon | reverse complement strand
GGACAGGCTCCCGCCTTCGCGGGAGTCGCCCCGGAGGACGACTAGGAGCGCCGAGCGACGCCGGGCGATTCGCCGAGCCTACGACAGACGATCGGGCGGAGCATGAGTCGTGAGTCCGGGATTCTCCAGGCGACGTCGGAGCGTGCCTCCGTCCGTCTCCGGGGGGTGTCCTTGCAACCAGCAAGAGCCGAACAGCGTATTTAAGCGACGGGGTGCGAGCCTCGCGCGTCGGGCGGTGCCGACGCGCGGGATATACTTCGACGCGGACGACCGGCGAGAAACGCTTCCGATGTTGCCGACACTCTTTATATCGGACACCGATAAGCCGCGTCGGAGTCACTTCTCATGCCTCGTCGAGCTCGCAAGGCAGCGCCCGACCCCGACCCGGACGTGCCGGTCACGGAATCCAAGCCGGAGGACGACTTCGTCAGCTCGTTGAAGAGCGACCTCGCCCGGACCCAGCAGGCGGCCGGGGCGAAGACCGGTGAGGACCTGACCCACCGGGCGAAACTGAACCAGCGACTGCTGCAGGACCTCTGGGAGGTCCACAACCAGTTCGAGGAGATCGGAGTCCACCTCACGATCGACCCGTCCCAGACCTTGTTCGCGACGTTCGTCGAGTATCCGACGACCTGGACGTTCCGGGAGAACTTCGACTTCGGAGCGGTGAAGACGGTCGAGCTCGCCGACCGCGCCTCGGGATGGGTCGGCTTCACGCTCCGCACGTGGTACTACCGGACGCCCGAGGGGAAGACGCACCTTCGTTCGATCTTCGAGTGGTGCGACGGGGAGAGCTACCATCGCTACTCGGGCTGGATGCGGATGATGAGCCAGGCGGTGCTCTACGACGCGGCCGAGGACGAGGTGGTCGTGAAGGACCTCCACCACGTGCTCCGCGACGTCGTCGTCCAGTGGTACGCCGCGCACCTCGAGAAGACGCCGGAGAAGTTCGTCGCGCACCTCAAGGAGAAGTACCCGAAGGGCGCGTCGTACGCGAAGGAGTCGTACCGGTAAGCCCGTGGGCGCGCCTCGGCGACGGCGCGGGCGCAAGCCTTGAAATAACCGGGTCGGCCTCGGCCCCGCCCGTAGGCGTCGGCGGGATCGGTCGTCGTACCGCAGGGTCCCGGTCGCGCCGGGGGTCGGCCGCGTGGTCGAGGGGTTGCGCGAGCACCTGGTCGCGTACTTCGAGGCGCATCACCGCCTCGTGGAGTCGGGCGCTCTCCAGCTGCTCCTTTCGCAGACCCATCCGCTCCTCGTCTCCCGCGACCTGGTCGAACAACCCGCGAACGGCTCTCCGGTCGTCACGGTCGAGATGGTGGAGCGGGCGCTCGCGCTGCGCGCGCCCGCGATCCCCTCGACCCGCGCGGTGACCGCGGAGCTCCGGGACGTGGCGCGTCCGGGGGACGTTCGGCGCGAGATACCGTTCGAGCTCCTGCGGGAAGGGTTCGAGGGCCCACCGGTCGGCGCCGACGCCCTCGCCGCGTACTCCACCCTCTTCCAATCGCGGTACCGCGCGCTCGCGCGCCTGATGCGCGGGCGACCCGAGCTCGCGAACCTTCGGCCGGTCTCCGCCCTTCGGGCCGGGGACGGACCGACGTCGGTGATCGGGCTCGTGCGCGAAGTGCGGACGACCGCGAAGCGCCACCACCTCGTCCTCACCTTGGACGACGACACCGGTTCGGTGGAGGTGCTGGTCCCGCAGGATTCGCCGGCGGCGGCCGCGTCGTTCCTCACGGACGAGGTCGTGGGCGTGCGTCTGCAGTTGCCCCGGGAGTCCGGGCGGCTGCCGCGCGTCCTCGCCGTCGAGCGGCCCGAGGTCCCGGTCGCGCGCTCGGTCGGCCGTTCGGGGCGCCGACGCCGGGCGGTGTTCCTCTCCGACCTCCATATCGGGAGCCGGTCGTTCCTCGCCGAGAGCTGGGGGCAGCTCGTCGACTTCCTGCGCGGGGACGGTCCTCACGCGGACGTCGCGGAGGAGGTCGACCACGTGGTGGTCGCGGGCGACCTGGTCGACGGGATCGGAGTCTACCCGCAACAGGAACGTGACCTGGCGATCGCGGACGTCGTCGAGCAGTACGCCGAGCTCGGGCGCCGTCTTCGCGAACTTCCCGCGCGGCTCTCGATCGTCGTCGTGCCGGGCAACCACGACGCGGTCTGCCCGGCGGAGCCGCAGCCCGCGCTGCCGGACGCGCTCCGGGCGGCGCTCCCGCCGAACGTCCACTCGCTCGCGAACCCGTCGACGTTCGCGCTCCACGGCGTCGTCGTGGAAGCGTACCACGGTCGGAGCTTCGACGACCTGATCCCCGCGATCCCGGGAGCATCGTACTCGCGACCGACCGACGTCATGCGACGGATGCTCCAGATGCGGCACCTCGCTCCGATCTACGGTGACCGCACGCCGCTCGCGCCGCTCCCTCGGGACGGTCTGGTCGTCGACCCGGCCCCGGACATCCTCGTGACCGGCCACGTCCACACCTACGGCGCCGACCGGTATCGTGGCGTGTTGCTGCTGAACGCCTCGACCTGGCAGGCCGAGACCGAGTACCAGCGGATGCGGAACATCTCCCCCGTGCCCGCGCGGGCGGCCGTGGTCGACCTCTCGACGCTCGACCTGACGACCCTCGACTTCTCCTCCGGGGAGCCGGTCCGTCTCGGGGCGGCCGGATGACCCCGTATCCCGCCGACCCGGAATGGGCACGCGGGCCGATGCGCCTCGTCCTCACCACGTACCCGAGTCGGGAACGGGCGCTCGCCGCCGTCCTGGGAGCCCTCTCCCGTCACCTCGCCGCGTGCGGCAACGTCGTCCCGATCGACTCGCGGTACTGGTGGAAAGGGGAGCTCGTGACCGAGAGCGAGGCGCTGGTCCTCTTCAAGACCGTGCCGAAACGGGTCGGGGCGCTGTTCCGATTCCTCGCGGACGACCATCCGTACTCGGTCCCCGAGGTCGTGGAGCTCGACGTGCCCCGCGTCGCACCCGGCTACCTGCGTTACCTGACGGAGACCCTCGACCGGGCCTCGCTGCCGCCGCGGCGGACCCCGCGGCTCACGCGTTCGGGAGGACCGCGAGTCCGGGGAGTTCGACCCCCTCGACGAACTCGAGGGCCGCACCGCCGCCGGTCGAGACGAACTGGAACGACTCCATGACCCCGAGTTCCCGGGCGACGCGGGCCGAGTCGCCGCCGGCACCGACGTGGTAGCCCGGCACCGAACGGAGCCCCGCCAGCACTTCGCGGGTGCCGTCCGCGTATCGGGGGTCCTCGGCCTGTCCGAGCGGCCCGTTCCAGAAGACCGTCCGCGAGGTGGAGAGCGCCCGCAGAAACCGCTCCCGGGTCGCCGGGCCGATATCGCGGGCGGTCGCGTCCGTCGGCACCGCGTCCACGTGGACGACCTCGGGGGCGGTCGCGCCGGGACGGTCGACGACCAGGTCGGTCGGCAGCACGACCTCCGACCCCGCGCTCTTCGTGGCCGCGAGCAAGGCCGCGACGTCGGGTTCGAGACCCGCCTCGACCCGGCTCGCGCCGAGGGCGTGCCCCGCGGCGGCGAGGAACGGAAACGACAGCGCTCCGCCGAGGAGGAGCGCGTCCGCGCGACCGGCGAGGCTGGTGAGCAGCGGCAGCTTGTCGGAGACCTTCGCCCCGCCGACGATCACGACGTACGGGCGCGACGGGGCGTCGACGAGACGGGAGAGCTCCCGGACCTCGCGGGCCACGAGCAGGCCGGCGACGGAGGGGAGGCGCTTCGGTACGCCGACCGTGGACGCGTGGTTCCGGTGCAGGACCCCGAACGCATCCTGGACGAACAGATCGCCGAGACGGGCGAGTTGGGCCGCGAACGCGGGGTCGTTCGCCTCTTCGCCCGGGTTGAACCGGAGGTTCTCGAGCATCAGGAACTGCCCGTTCTCGATGCGCGCCGACATCTCGAGCGCGTGGATCCCGACGATGTCGTCCGCGAGCGGGACCGGCTGACCGAGGAGCGAGCTCAGCCGACGTGCGACCGGTTTCAGCGAGAAGCGCGGGTCGCGGTGCCCGTCGGGCCGGCCGAGATGCGAAAGGAGGATCGTCCGCGCGCCCGAGGTCTGGAGATGGTGGAGGGTCGGCAGCGCCTCCTGGATGCGTCGGTCGTCGGCGACCTGCCCGGACGGGTCCTGGGGCACGTTGAAGTCGACCCGAAGGAGCACGCGGCGTCCACGCAGCGCGACGTCGCCGATCCCCCGCTTCTCGACCATCGGCGGGAGGGAGGAGCGCTCGCCTAAGTAGCTTCGGTCCGCGAGGGCCGGGCCGTCAGACGATCGACGACCGCGCGCGTCCGAGGCAGGTCCACTCCGTGCGCGCGCGCTCGGCGCGCGATCTCTCCCGAGATCGCGTCGACCTCGGTCGGGCGGCCCCGGTCCCGGTCCTGCAACATGCTCGAGCGGTTCTCCGCGGTCGCCCGGACGACCCGCGCGAGGGCCTCGTCGGCCTCCGCGTCCGAGAACTCGAAGCCGTCCGCCGCGGCGGCCCGCTGCGCTTCCCGGAGCAGCCCGGTCGCCTCTTCCCGGTACGGGCTCTCTCGGAGACGACCGTTCGGGATCCGGTGGAGCGCCGTGACCGGGTTGATCGCGGCGTTGACGAGCGCCTTGCGCCAGAGCTCCCGCTCGAGGTCCGTGACGAGCCGCACGGGCAGGCCCGCCCGGCCGAGCAGGGCCACGAAGAGCGCGGTCGCTTCGGCCGCGACCCCCCCGAGCGCCGGGTCCCGGAGCAGGATCTCTCCCGTACCCGCCTGCCGGACGACCCCGGGTCCGACGAGAGTGACGGGGACCGAGTTCACGGCCCGCACCAGGAACGGACGGGGGTCGGCCACCCCCGCGTCTCGGAACGACCGCTCGACGATCGCCTCGACCCCGAGGCCGTTCTGCGGGAGCAACGTGGGCACGACCCGAGGAAATCGCCGGCCGAGCTCCCCGACCGTCCGGACGAGGTCGAACGTCTTGACCGCGAGCACGACCGCCTCGGGCTCCTGCGCGTCCGCGAGGCGGCGCAGCGCCGTCGGTCGGAACGTCCCCGGAGTCGTGCCCTGAACCTCGACCCCGCGGGCCCGGACCGCCGCGGCATGGTCCGGTCGGGCCGTCAACTCCACGACCTCCCCGGACGCGGCCCAGCGCGCCGCGAGGAGCGAGCCGACGGCGCCCGCCCCGACGACGAGGATCTTCACGGTCGCCCGGGACCGGCCTACCCGAGCCGACGAACGAGCGCCGCGAGGCCCGGGTCCTGGCCCCAATCCCGCTTGAGGAGGTCGAGCAGGCGCTCGTAGTAGCGCACCTGCTCTCGCGCCTGGCGCACTTTGAGCAGCAGGTACTCCTCCTCCCGCCGGGTGCGGGCGACCTCGGCGAGTAGGTCCTGCTCGGTGGCGAGCAGGGCGTCCTGCCTAGCGGTTGTGGATGGCAGTAGGCGACGGGACACGGATCACCTCCGGTCGGGTCGCGGGACGGGCGAGGTCCAGCATCGCTTCGGACGCCTCCCGCAGGCGGACGAGCTCCTTGCGCACGCGGCGGAGGCGGAACTCGAGCTTGCGACGCTGCTCGCGGACTTCCTCGAGCGAGCGCTCGAGCGCCTCCATCCGCCGCCGCCAGTTGTCCCGCTCCCGCACGCTCAGGAGCGCGGACTCGACGTCGACCATGCGAGGGGTGCACTCTCCGTTCGGAGAATCAAGGTTTCGCCCCGCCTCCGGACCGCTGCGGCCCTCCCGGGGGGCTCCGATTTAAACCTCGGCTCGGTGGCCCGCCCCACGTAGGGTCGACGGATGAGCGCGCTCGGAAAGGTCGTGGTGCTCGGCGCGGGCAACATCGGCGGTTCGCTCGCGCAGCGTCTCGCGGAGCTCGACCTCGCCCGCGAGGTGGCGCTCGTCGACATCATCGACGGCCTCCCTCAAGGGAAGGCCCTGGACATCCAGGAGTCGGCGCCGATCCTCGGGTTCTCCACCCAGGTCACCGGCGCGACGTCGCTGGACGCGCTCGCCGGCGCGGACGTGGTCGTCGAGACCGCCGGCCTCGCTCGGAAGCCGGGGATGAGCCGCTCCGACCTGCTCGAGAAGAACGCGGCGATCGTGCGCGGGCACGCGGACGCGGTGCGCCGGCACGCGCCCGACGCGGTCGTCGTTGTCGTCACGAACCCGGTCGACGTGATGACGTACTACTTCCGCGAGGTCAGCGGCCTCCCCCCCGCGCGGGTCTTCGGAGAGTCGGGCACGCTCGACACCGCACGCTTCCGCACGTTCGTGGCGGAGGCGCTCCACGTCGCACCGCGGGACGTCACGAGCTTCGTGCTGGGAACCCACGGCGACACGATGGTCCCGGTCCTGTCGCTCACGAGCGTCGGCGGGGTGCCGATCTCGAAGCTCCTTCCCCCGGACCGGATCGCCGCGATCGTCGAGCGGGCCAAGCAAGGGGGCGCGGAGATCGTGAACCTGCTCAAGACCGGAAGCGCCTTCTACGCGCCGACCGCCTCCCAGGCGGAGCTCGTGAGCGCGATCGCCCAGGACGCCCACCGCCTCCTGCCGGTCGCGGCCCACCTTGACGGGGAGTTCGGCGAGAAGGACGTCTACGTCGGTGTCCCCGTCGTGCTCGGTCGCCGGGGCGTGGTGCGGGTGGTCGAGGTCGACCTCACGCCCACGGAGCGCTCGGCGTTCGCCGCCAGCGTCGCGGCGGTCCGCGCCGACCTCGCGCTGCTCGCGAAGACCCCCGGGTGAGGCGGGCGATGGCGGAGTCGGAGTCTCCTCCCCCTTCGGCCCCCGTCGAGTTCGTCGAGATCAAGCGACGGCTCGGCACGCTCCGCTATACGACCGATTCCAAGGACCACGCCCACATCACGACCCGCCCCGAGATCTGCGCGAAGTGCCCCCACTCGTTCTGCACGTTCGTCTGCCCGGCGAAGTGCTACGAGCGGATCGACGGGCGGCTCGTCTTCCGGTACGAGGATTGCATCGAGTGCGGTGCCTGCGACATCGCCTGCGACCAGGGTTCGGTCACCTGGACGATGCCTCGGGGTCCGTACGGCGTTCGCTACGCGTTCGGATGAGCCGATAGCCCCCTGGACCGACCGCGCACCGTTCCTCTGAACGCGAGCCTTAAAACCCTCCGGTCGGACTCGACCGGAGCGGAGCTCCCCACGACGCCGTCGGCGACGACCGCCCCCGAACCGCCGTTACTGTTCCCGTACCGAGTGCGGCCGGGCCAGGAGTCGATCCTCCGCGAGGTCGCCGCCCTCACCGACCGGGGCGGTCCGCTGCTCCTCCATGCGCCCACGGGCAGCGGCAAGACCGTGGCCACCCTGGCGCCGCTCCTCGAGCACGCGACGCTCGCCGACCACCGGATCCTCTACCTCGTCCGAACCCATGCCCAGGAGGTCCAAGTGATCCACGAAGCGAGGACGATCGCGCACCGGCTCGACCGACCGTTCCTCGCGGTCGGGCTCCAGGGCCGCGCGGGTCGCTGCTTCCTGCTCGAGAACGTCGCGGAGGTGAAGGGGGCGACCGCCGAGGAGCACGGCAAGCTCTGCGCCGACCGCAAACGGGCGACGGAGCGCGCGCTCGGGGGGGAGGTCCCCCTCGCCCCGCCGACCGAACTCCCCGAGGGCGGGGAGATCGACCTCACGGACCTCGACGGGTGTCCGTACTACGCCCGCGTCGTCCAGTCGGACCTCGACGGGCTCGTCGAACGGTTCAGCACCAAGCTGCCCAACCCGACCGAATTCGAAGGGTTCTGCCGGGAGGAGAACCTCTGTCCGTACGAACTGTCGAAGAAGCTCGTCCCGCTCGCCCGCATCGTCACCGCTCCGTACGCCTTCTTCTTCCACCCGCACATCCGACGGTCGCTCTTCCAGTGGCTCGGTGTCGGCCCGGAGAAGATCGACCTCGTGGTGGACGAGGCCCACAACCTCCCGAATCACCTGCGCGAGCTGACGACGGTCGCGCTCCCTCAGGAGTCCGTCCGACGTGCGCGGGCCGAGGTCGCGGAGCGCGGCGACTTCCAGCTGCCCGAGGGCCCGAGCGCGACCCGCTTCTTCGACATCGTCGGCGCCGCGGTCGAGGAGCTGATCCAGGCGCTCGCCCGCGACGACGACGCGGTGCTGCCCTCCGGGGTCTTCGAGGATGCGCTCCTGACCGCGCTCGGGGGAACGAGCCACCGGCTCGACACGTGGCTCGGCGCCCTCGCGACCTGGGGAGAGAACCTCCGGGAGGAGCGACGCCGCGAGCGCCACCTTCCGCGCTCGTGGGTCCACACCGTCGCGCTGACGCTGCTCTCCTGGCCGGGGCTCGAGCCGCCGACGTACGTCAAGCTCGCGACCCGGCTCCCGCGTCCGGCGCTGGAAGCCTACTCGCTGGACGCCTCGATCCCCGCCGCCCCGATCCTCGACTGCCACCTGTCGGTGCACATGAGCGGGACGCTCGCCCCGCTCGAGGAGTACCGCGATTCCCTCGGCCTCGGGCCCGAGACGCGGCGGCTCGAGATCCCGTCCCATTTCCCGCCCGAGAACCGCAAGCTGCTCTACGACCCGACCGTCACGACCCGCTACGAGGAGCTCCGCTCGGACCCGCGAGCGATCGCCCGGCTCGCCGACCGGCTGGTCGAGGTGCTCCAGGCGCTTCCCGTGAAGACCGCGGTCTTCTTTCCGAGCTTCGAGTTGATGCAGAGGGTGCTCGAGTCGGGCCTCCAGTCGCAACTCCCCGGGAACGTCTTCATCGAGTACGCGAAGCTGCCGATGGGCGACCTCTGGCGATCGATCGAGGGGTGGAAGAAAGACCCGGAGGGGACGGTCTTGCTCGGCGTCGCCGGGGGCCGGCTCTCCGAGGGGATCGACTACCCCAACGAGGAGCTCGAGGCGGTCGTGCTGGTCGGCATCCCGTACCCCCGGCCGTCCGCGAAGCACGAGGCGCTCCGCCGGTTCCTCGACGCGACGACCGGTAAAGGGTGGGAGTACACGGTCGAGGCCCCGGCCACGCGGGCGATCCTCCAGGCGATCGGCCGAATGATCCGCTCCGAGCACGACCGCGGGATCGCGATCGTCCTCGACCGGCGGGCTCCGAACTTCGCGAAGAGCCTGCCCGGCCTGGAGCCGATCGGGCACCTCGCCGCGACCACCCACGCGTTCTACGGTCGCCGCGCCCGATGGTCCCGGACCGCGAGCCGGTCGCCCGGCACGGGACGGGCCGACGGACCCCCGGTCGCCGGTCCAAATCCATAAGAGCCCGTGCGGGCGGTCGCCCCGCCGTGATCATCACCCGGACCCCGCTCCGGATCAGCTTCGCCGGTGGGGGCACCGACCTCCCGTCGTTCTACCGGGCGTATGGCGGTGGGGTCGTCGTGAGCGCGGCGATCGACAAGTTCGTGCACGTGCTCGTGAACGAGAAGTTCGACCGGTCGATCCGGGTCGCGTACTCCCGTACCGAGAACGTCGAACGGCTCGAGGAGCTGCAGCACGGCCTCGTGCGCGAAGCGATGCGCACGACCCGGATCCACGAGGCGCTCGAGATCCACACGATCGCCGACATCCCGTCCGAGGGGACCGGGCTGGGCTCCTCGTCCAGCCTGACCGTCGGACTCCTGAACGCGCTCTACGCGTTCCGGGGGGAGCTCAAGGACCCGTCGGAGCTCGCGCAGGAAGCCTGTCAGATCGAGATCGACACGCTCGGCGGCACGCTCGGCAAGCAAGACCAGTACATCGCGGCGTTCGGGGGCGTCCAGCAGTTCGAGTTCCGTCCCGACGACTCGGTGCGGGTCACCCCGCTCCCGATCTCGACCGCCGACCGCGAATCCCTCTCCGACCATCTCTCGCTCTTCTACACCGGGGTGACCCGCACGTCCCAGGGGATCCTCAAGGAGCAGGACGCGCGGACCAAGGAGAACGAAGAGGCGCTCGTTCGGATCCGCGAACTGGCGGGGGACGCGCGTGCCGCCATTGTCCGGCGGGACTGGGCCCGTCTCGGCGCGGTCCTGGACGAGGGCTGGCAGCTCAAACGCGGGCTCTCGAGCGGGATCTCCTCGCCCGAGATCGACCGGCACTTCGCCGAAGCGAAGGCCGCCGGTGCGTTCGGCGGCAAGGTCACCGGCGCGGGCGGCGGCGGATTTCTGCTCGTCGTGCACCCTCCCGAACGCAGCCGTCAAATAGCGGCCGCCCTGTCGCCGATGACGCGGCTCCCCGTCCGCATCACGTCCGAGGGGTCGCGGATCCTGGGCATCCACCGATGACGGAGGCGCCGGGGCTCGACGCGTACGCCCGAAAGTACCTCGCGGAAGCGCGGGAGGCGCTCGCCGAACCGTATCTCCTCGAGGCGGCCCACCGCATCGTGCCGCTCCTCGTCCGCGCTCGGTCGGCGGGGCGGACGGTCTTCTTCTTCGGGAACGGCGGGAGCGCGTCCACCGCCTCCCACTTCGTCACGGACATCACGAAGGTCGCCGCGCGCGGGCCGGGCCGACGGACCCGGTGCGTGAGCCTGAACGACAACGTCCCCGGGATGACCGCGCTCGCGAACGACCTCGACTACGCGCACGTCTTCGCCGAGCAGCTCAAGGTCCTCGCGGAGCCGGGCGACGTGGCGGTCGCGATCTCGGGCAGCGGGAACTCGCCGAACGTGCTCGAGGCGGTCCGGGTCGCCCGCACGCTCGGGGTCGCGACGATCGGGCTCACGGGGATGGGCGGCGGGAAGCTGAAGGAGCTCGTGGACGTGGCGGTCGTCGTACCCTCGAACAGCATGCAGCACACGGAGGACTCGCACGTCGTCCTTCTGCACCTCCTGACCGCGTACCTCCGCGACGAAGGGCCGACCTCCGAACGATGATCGTCCGTGTCAAGGACTACATGGTCCTCGAGGTCGAGCACCTCCGGGACTCGACGACCGTCCGCGAGGCGATCGAGCGGCTCT
>JASHUL010000146.1 GCA_030039995.1 Thermoplasmata archaeon | reverse complement strand
AGGGAATCGAACGTACCTCGGGTCACCGATGTAGCGGGCTCGGTAGCGGTAGGCCACCCGCATCGTCCGCAGGAGCGCGGAATAATAGCTCGCCTCGCTCGCGGACGCGAGGTCCTCCCGCGCGAGCAGGTTGAGCCAGAGCAGCGCGGTCACCCCCTGACTGTTCGGAGGAGTGGCGTGCACCTCGTAGCCTCGGTATCGCGTCCGCATCGGGGTCGTCCACTCCGCGCGGAATCCTTCGAGGTCGTCGAGCGTCAGCAAGGTGCCCTTCGCCCGCAGGTCCCGCGCGACACGGCGCGCGAGCCCGCCGTGGTAGAACACGTCCGGCCCCTCGCGTCCGACCGCTTCGAGGGCTCGCCCGAGGGCCGGCTGAACTAGCAGGGTTCCGGTCCGCGTCCCCGAGTACGTGGCGCGCCAGTCATCGTTCGCGCGAGGAGCGGTGCGCGCGATCGCGCGCGCAAGGCTCGCGCTCGCCGGGAATCCGCGGCGGGCCCAGCGAATCGCCGGTGCCAAGAGCTCTCGGAGCGGCCGGGACCGACGCGCGTCGAGGAGACCCCAGCCCGCAACGAGCCCCGGCACGGTCAAGGCGGCGTAGGGACCCGACGTCGGAACGGAGGAGAGGGCGGCGTTCCGGAAGACCTCGGGCGTCGCCGCGGCGGCGGCCCAACCGCTGGCGTTGATCGAGTGAAAGCCCCCGTCGTGAATGACCGCGAAGAAGTCCGCGCCGAAGCCGTTCATATGCGGTTGCACGACCGTGAGCGCCGCGCTCACGGCGATCGTCGCGTCGTAGGCGTTCCCGCCGCGTGCGAGCACCTCCTCTCCCGCCGCGGTGCTGAGCGGATGCGCCGAGGCGACCGCGCCGGACATTTTCGAGCTCCGGTCGCGCGGACACTCCCGAAGGAGAGGGTCGCCGGTCCGGATGCGGGCACCGGGATTTGAACCCGGGTTATAGGCTTGGCAAGCCTATGTGATAACCAGACTACACTATGCCCGCACGGTGACCGGTGTTCGACTCCGGGCGCCGAGCGTCGGACCGCTCGACGCGGTCCGCCCTCGGGAGGCCCGGGAGACCCCGAGCACCGCTCCCCGATTAAAATGACGCGGGTCGCTCACGGCTCGTCGCGGGGGCGCGGGCGCCGGGTTATTACGAACTTCACGCCGTTCCGCCGAGGGACCCCCCAGGATCGGCGATGGACGGGGAGCCGTGGAGAGAAGGAGAGACGGTCGCTCTCACGTCGCGCGGCCAGCCCGCCGTCTTGGTCGCGCTCGCGAAAGGACCGGTGCGCGTCGGGGACGACGCGGTCATCGACCTCACGGAGCAGATCGGTCGCGAGCCGGGAGGTTCCGTAGAATGGGTGGGGAAGAGCTACCGCGTGGTGCGTCCCTCGCTCGCGGACCTGCTCTCCGCGGTGCATCGGGGTGCGCAGATCATCACCCCGAAGGATGCCGTGGCGCTCCTGTACCTCGCGGGGGTCGCCCCCGGCGCCCGTGTCGCCGAAGCGGGATCGGGCAGTGGGGCCCTGACGATCGCACTCGCGCACGCGGTCGGACCGACCGGCCACGTGACGTCCTACGACCGCCGGCGGGACTTCCTCGATGCCGCTCGGGCGAACGTCGAGCGGGCCGGACTCGCGGAGCGCGTCACGTTCCGCGAGCGGGACGTCGCACGGGACGGGTTGGACGACCACGCCCTCGCGGGCGTCCTCCTGGACCTTCCGGAACCGTGGGCGATCGTCGGCTCGGCCCGCGCGGCGCTCGCGCCGGGAGGATACGTCGCGACGTTCACGCCGACGTACAACCAGCTCGAGCGCACCGTCCAGGCCCTCCGGTCGGCGGGGTTCGATGAGGTCCGCGCGCTCGAACTGATCGAGCGAGCGCTGCACGTCGGGGACGGAGGGACCCGACCGTCGTTCGACATGCTCGGGCACACGGGGTTCCTCGCCTCCGGACGACGGGTCGACTGAGCATGGTGGTCGACCTCGGCCTTTCCCTCGGCGCCCTCGTCGGCGTGCTCCTATCGGGCGGCTACGTCTACGTGGAGATCGGTCGCTACGCGACGCCGCAAGTGCCCGAGACGCTGTTCGACGAGCGGCGGGAGGTCTTTGGCTACACGGCCGGACTGTTCGTCGGGATTCCGCTCGCCGTCGCGTTCCTGCTGTTCCTCGTCTCGATGGCGAACGGTGCCCTCCTGGGCGCGGCGATCTTCCTCGTCGGCCTCGTGATCGGCACCGAGATCGCGCAGTGGGCGCTGCTCCGGACCCAGTACTGGGGGACCGGGGAGAGCGGGCCGTTCTACGCGCTGGGGTACCGCGCCGGCATCGCGGGGATCTTCGCGCTCGTCCTCGTCGCGCAGTACCTGGCCGACCCGAAGGTCACCTGGGACGGCGTTACCCTCGTACTGGTCGAGTCCGCCGCGGTCCTCGTCCTCGAGGTCGCGGGGGCGCTCCTGTCCCTGCCCCCGTCCGCGACCGCGGGACGGACCGGTGGAGGGATGCTTCCCGGGGCGGTCTTCGGCGGTGTCGGCTTTTTCGTGCTCGGGATCGGGGCGCTGTCCGGCACCGCGACCGCCAGTGCCGAGGCCGTCACGTACGCCGCCGCGTTCGTCGCCCTGATCGGGGGGCTCCTCGTCTACCACCGCCTGCGCCCGATGCTCGCCGGGATACCGGCCCCCGGCGCCGGGCGTCCGCCCCCGGCCCGGGCGACGTCCCCGACGTTCGGTCGCACGGACCGGGGGACCGGCGCCCCCGGCGACGGCGAACGCCGGGGGTAGCTTCATTAGGGGACCGACCTCCCGCGGGGTCGCATGAGCTCTCCGGCGGAGGAACCCCCGCTCGGTCGACGGTTCCGGCTCGCCCTGCGGACGTACCGCGCGTGGGTCTCGTATTTCGTCCTCGGCGTGGGCGTGGTCCTGACGGTTCTCGCGGTCGGCTTCTTCACCCCGCTCGGGAACTCCTGGCCGTTCTCCGCGATCAACGGGGTGACGAACACGCCGACGGCGAACTACAACCTCCTGTTCGTCGTGCTCGGGCCGATCGTGGTGATCGTCGGCGCGTACCTGGTCGGGTCGTACGTCGCCGCCCGGACCAAGTTCGAACACCTGATGGTCACGAAGAGCAAGGCGGAGTTCCTGCGGAACATCCCCGAGCTTGAGGACCTTCTGTGGGAGCTCACGCCGGCGGACGCCGGCCGATACGAGCAGAAGAAGGCCGAGCTCCGCATCCGCCGGTGACGCGCGCCGTGCCCCCACGGTCGGGTTAAGTATCGTACGGCCGCTCGGCGCGGTCGTGTCGGGTCCGGGCGCGCGGGGGAGCGGAGAAGGGTTCCGATTCCGCCGGCTCGAGAAGCCCGAAGAGTTCCGTCAGCTCGAGGAAGTGGAGCGGGCGGTCGCGGGCCCCGACGCGGCGACTCCGACGCTCCCCGTCCCCCTGCTCCGCGGGCTCCAGGACAACGGTGGGATGGTCCTCGGCGCCTTCGCCGACATCTACCTCGCGGGGTTCGCGGTCTCCGTCATCGGGTGGGACGGCAGCACGCTCTACCACTACTCGTACCTCACCGCGGTGCGGCCCGAGTACCAGAACCACCACCTCGGATTCCGATTGAAAACGTTCCAGCGAGACGAGGTCCTGAAGCTCGGCCTCTCCGAGATCCGATGGGCGTTCGACCCGCTCCAGAGCCGCAGCGCGTGGCTGACCGTTCGGCGGCTGGGGGCGCGACCGGATCGGTACTATCCGCACTATTTCGGTCAGCTGCCGGACGCCGCCAACCAAGGGCTCGAAACGGACCGAGTGCGGGCCGTCTGGTCGCTCGCGTCGCCCGGGGTGGAGTCGCGACTCACGGGACCGGGCCCCGGGGCCGAGGACGGTCGTCGGCGATGGGCCTCCTCCTTCGCGATCCTCGAGACGGAGGCCGGCGACAGTGGGATCCGGGTGCCGACCGCCGTCGCCGAGCCGAGCGGACCGAGCGCGCACCTCGAGATCCCGTTCGACCTCGCGCTCGTGCGCGCGCACGAGCCGAAGGCCCTACGCCGGTGGCGTCACGCCTCGCGCGACGCGTTCCGTGCGGCGACCGACCTCGGGTACGTCGTCGACGATTTTGCCGTGGTCTCCGCGGAGCACGAGCGGCGGAGCTTCTACTTCCTGTCCAAACCCCCGACGCCGCCTCCGTCCGACGCGGTGTCGTCGGCCCCGTAGCCGCGGGCAAGCTATATGGCGGCCCCGCCCGGTCGTACGACCGGAGGCGGAATGTCGGGTCCTCCGAATTCGAGCCGACCGTCGGTCGTGCTCCTGGTCGTCGTCCTCGTCGCGCTGGCGATCGGCGGAGCGGCGAGCCTCGTCGCCGGTGTGGCCAGCGCCTCGCCGTATCGTTCGGGGCCGTACGCCGAGGTGACGCTCTCGACCGCGGTCCTCGAGGCGACGCTGTTCGGGGTGCTGGCGGTCGGCGCGGGGCTGCTGATCTGGGTCCGACTAGGTTCCTCGACGCAGGCAATCCCCGGTCGTTTCGTGGCGTTCATTCTCGCGGGCCTCCTCGTGGGAGTGGTGTTCGTCGTGCTGCTCCAGGTGCTCGGATCCGGCGGCGGCGTCTTGATGCAGGCCCAGGGAAATTCGAGTAGCTCCTCGATCTCGAGCCCCTCCAACACCACCGCGAACGGCTCTCTGGGGGGCCCGGGCGGCTACCTCGTGTCGCTGGGCTTCCCGTCCTGGACGCTCTACGTCGTGGTGGCGGCGACGGTGGTCTTGGCGGCGGCGGTGGCCTTGCCGGCCGCGTGGTCTCGCTTCGGTGGGCCCCACCGACAGGCGCCGGCTCGCAAGCCCCCGCCGGCGGACGTCGACGCCGCGCTCGCCACGGCAGCGCGCGGGCTCGAGTCCGGAGGCGATCCTCGCGCGGTGATCCTCGCGTTGTACGCCGTGCTGCTCCACCGGGTCGACCCTATCGTGGGCGGGGTCGATACGCAGACCCCGACGGAGATCCGGGATCTCCACCTCACCCGAATCGGGGTACGGGCCTCCGCCGCCGAGGCGCTCACCCGGCTCTTCGAGGAGGCTCGGTACTCGTCGCACCCGATGAGCTCGGCCGAGGTCGACGAGGCCCGGTGGGCGATCGACACCGCGCGAGCGGACCTCGACCGAACCGCCGTGACCCCATGAACCGGCTCGCCGCCGGCGGGCTCGTGGCGCTAGTCGCGGGCGCGACCGGAGTGGCGATCTGGGCCGGGCCGAACGTTGCGGTCGCGGCGCCCGCCGCCGGTACCGCGGTCGTCGCCGCGGGCCTTCTGTTCGTCGTCGCGGCGCTCGACCGGGCGGCCGTCGCCACGACGCCCTCGGCGCGGGAGCCTCCCCGCGACGAGTATCTCTTCCGTTTCGGGTTCCGGTCCGGAAGACTCGGTCGGGAAGAGATCCTGGCGACCCTCGACCGGATCGAACGAAGCGGCCCGAACCCCCAGCTTCCGGGCCGAACCTCGAAGGAGATCGCGTCGATCGTGGAGCTCCCTCGTCCGGAGTTCCGGGACTACGTCCGTCGCCGGGTCGACGACCTGGAGGGGCGCTCGTGACGGCGGCGGGCGAGACTCCCCCGACGTTCCGCTGGCGGTCGGCGACGTACCTCCTGCTCGGGGCCGGCGTCCTCGCCGCCGGGCTCGGGGTCGCTCTGCGCGCCCCCGCGCCCCTCCTGTTCGCCGTGCCGTTGCTCCTCGCGCCGATCGGGGCCGCGCTCCTCGGACCGCGGTCCCCTCCCATGGCGAAGGTCCAGTGGAGCGAGTCGGGCGACGGGCGGAACGTGGAGGTCGCCGGCGCCCTCACCTTCGACCCGCCGACCGATTCCCGCGACGTCGAAGCCGAGTTCTCGGTCCCCGCTGGGCTGGTGGCCCGGGCGCCGCCGGAGGTCGTTCGACGGGAGCGGCAGGTTCGATTTCGCCTCCGCTGGCGGGCGCCCGAGCCGATCGTCGTACCAGTGACGCCCCCCCAACTCGCTTGGAGGGACCCGGCCGGGCTCGTCGAACGCTCCGTCACCGCCGAGTTCCCCCCGCTGACCGTCGAGCGGTACCCCCCCGACCTCGTCCGGGTCGGCGCGGTTCGCCTCGAGCGGACGATCGCGGTCCCGGGCGAGAACCTTTCTCGAGGGATCGGGGCGAGCGGGGAGTTCTTCGGGATTCGTGAGGCGACCCCGACGGAGCCCCCGCGTCGGATCAATTGGGTCGCGTCGGCCCGTGCGGGCCGCCGTCTGGCGAACGAGTACCGGGTCGAGCGCACCGGCGACGTGATCCTGTTGCTCGATGCCCGCCCGACGAGCCTCGGTCCGTCGGTCGACGAGCCGTTGTTCTCCCTCACCCTCGCGGCCGCGCACGGAATCGCCGACTCGTTCCTCCGGGAGAAGGCGCGCGTCGGGCTGGCGGTGTACGGCGAGTTCCTCGAGGCGGTGCCCCTGGCCAGTGGCCGGACGCAGCGGTTGCGGGTCCGTCGGGCACTGCGGGACGCCCGGGTGACCCGAACGCCGGGGCCCGCGGAGCGGGCCGCGATCGCGCTCCGACGCTACTTTCCCCCGGGCGTGACGACGATCCTTCTGTCGTCCCTCGCGGACGACGAGAGCGCGCACCTCGTTCCCCACGTTCGCCGTCGGGGGTACCCGGTGGTCGTCCTCAGCCCCTCCCCCCTCCCGTACCTCGAGACCGCCGCCCGGGGCGCCGACGCGGAGGGACAGCTCGTCGCGCGCATCGCCCGCCTGCTGCGTCGCCGGCGGTTGGCGGCGACGTGGCGGGACGCCCCGGTCGTGGACTGGGAGGAATACTGGTCCGTCGCGGGTCTCGTCGAGCTATTGCGCCGACCCGGTCGGATCGGGAGGGGTTGGTGACCGACGCCCCGGGGCCGCCGTGGATCGGCATCGCGATCGGTCCGACGGTGCCGATCCTCGTCGCCGTCGCGGCGCTCGCGGCCTACGGGACCACCCTGCCGACGATCGTCGCGGTCGCGGTGGTCGCGGCCGGGCTCGTGCTGGGGGTCGCGCTCCGGGGGGTGCGCGCGAGTGTTGCTCGGGCGGCGTTCCCGATTCCCGTGCTCGTCGCGCTGGGGATCACGGCACTCGCGGCCGGAGTCGACCCGTTCGAGTGGTTGGTCGTCGGGTTGTCGGGCGCCGCGGTCGTGGCCTGGCTCGCGGACGACCCGTTCCGGAGCCCGCGCGGCGCGGCGCGCGGAGCGCTCGAGTGGCTCGTCCCGACCCTGGGGGTCGGGATCGCCTGGGCCAGCAGCTTCCTCCTCCCTCGCTCGACGACCGAACTCGGCGTCGCGGGAGGCTTGGCGGCCGGCGCGCTGGTCGTGCTCGCGTATCTCCTCTCGCGGCCGGACCTGTTCGACCAGGACGCATCGGCAACGATTTAGGGCGGTGTCCGGTCAACCGACCGGTGCGGCACACGCCGCGCCCGGGTACCGACGAAGGGTCCCTCTTGACTCCATGCGGACGGGTCGTCCGCCGAGGATGACGTGAGGACAACCCCGGTGTCCGACATCCCCGGCCCGGGTCAGACCGCCGAGAGGGCGTCCGCCTACGGTGACGCGGATCGTTAGGGCCGGGGGACACGGTCGCGGGTCGCGGAGCGGGCGCTAAAAGGGGCGAGCCCTCCCGGGGAGGGGGAACGGTCGGTGAAGCCCGGGGACGCCCGACAGCTCGCGGACCGGATCCAGGCCGCGGTCGCCACGGCGGTCGTCGGCCGGACCGAGGTGCTCGAGATGGTTCTGACGGGTCTCGTCGCCGACGGCCACCTCCTCCTGGAGGACTTGCCCGGGCTCGGAAAGACGCTGATGGCACGCTCGTTCGCGTCCGCGCTCGGGCTCGAGTTCCAGCGGATCCAGTTCACGGCCGACCTCCTGCCGCACGACATCACCGGCAGCGAGATGCTCGACCCGACGACGGCGCAGTTCCATTTCCGGCCGGGCCCGGTCTTCGCGAACGTGCTCCTCGCCGACGAGATCAACCGCGCGCCCCCCAAGGTCCAGTCCGCGCTCCTCGAGGCGATGCAGGAGCATCAGGTCACGAGCGAGCGATCGACGTACCCGCTGCCGAGTCCGTTCCTCGTGCTCGCGACCGAGAACCCGCTCGAACTCGAGGGGACGTACCCGCTCCCCGAAGCGCAAGTTGACCGGTTCCTGCTCCGACTCCGCGTCGGCTACCCGACCGCCGAGGAGGAGCAAGGGATCCTCGAGCGACGGCGCGCGCGCAAGCGCGAGGAGGTCTCGGTCGTGGCGACGACGACGCTCGCCGAGTTTCAGGAGCTGCAGCGGAGCGTCGAGGACGTCGAGCTCGAGCCGTCCGTCGCGGGGTACATCGTCGACCTGGTGCGGGCCACACGGGCCGACCCCCGGGCGGAGGTCGGAGCTTCCCCCCGCGGCTCTCTCGCGATCCAGAAGGTCGCCCGGGCGAGCGCGTTGCTCGCCGGACGGGACTTCGTACTTCCCGACGACGCGAAGTCGATGGCCCTCCCCGCGCTCGCCCACCGAGTGCTCGTCAAGCCCGAGCCGTGGATCCGCGGGGTGCGCGGGGAGGACATCGTCCGGGCGGCCCTCGAGCGAACGTCGGTCCCGAAGGTCCAC
>JASHUL010000145.1 GCA_030039995.1 Thermoplasmata archaeon | reverse complement strand
GCAGAACAAGGTGATGGCGGCGGTCTACGGGCCGCGCGAGGTCCATCCCCGACACCTCCAGCAGAACACCAAGGCCGTCATCCAGTGCAAGTACAACATGGCGGCGTTCTCGGTCGACGAGCGCAAGCGCCCGGGCCTCGACCGCCGCTCGCAGGAGATCTCGAAGGTGATCGCCGAGGCGTTCGACTCGGTGATCTTCGCCGAAGAGTTCCCCCGCACGAGCATCGACATCTACATCGAAGTGCTCCAGGCGAACGCGGGGACCCGGTGCGCCGGGCTGGTCGCCGCCTCGGTGGCGCTCGCGGACGCCGGGATCCCGATGGCCGACCTGCTGCCCGCGGTCGCGGTCGGTAAGGCCGGCGGGGCGATCATCCTCGACCTCAAGAAGGAAGAGGACAACTTCGGCGAGGCCGACCTCCCGATGGCGCTCGTCCCGCAGTCCGGTCGGCTCGTGCTCCTCCAGATGGAGGGACACATGACCCGCGAGGAGCTCTCGACGGCGCTCGACCTCGGGGTGCAGGGCTGCCGGGGCATCTACGAGGTCATGAAGCAGGCGCTCCGCGACCGCTACGCGGTCGCGCCGTCGGAGGCGTCCGCATGAGCGACGAGGTCACCGCGGAGATCCTCACCACCCACATCCTCGACCTGGCCGGTCAAGGAAAACGCCTCGACGGGCGGGGACCCGACGACTATCGGAAGGTGACGATCGACCCCGGGTTCGTCATGTCGGCGGACGGCTCCGCGCTCGTCCGCATCGGCGACACGGCCGTCCTCGCCGGCGTCAAGCTCGAGCCGGGGAAGCCGTTCCCCGACACCCCCAACGCGGGCGTGCTCACCACCAATGCCGAGCTGATCCCGCTGTCGAGCCCGACGTTCGAGCCGGGACCCCCGCAGCCCGGGGCGATCGAGGTCTCCCGGGTCGTCGACCGTGCGATCCGCGCCGCCGAGACGATCGACCTGACGCGTCTCTGCGTCACTCCCGGGGAGAAGAGCTGGGTCTGCTACGTCGACATTCATGTGCTCGACCACGGCGGCAACCTGATCGACGCCGCCCTGCTCTCGGGGCTCGCGGCACTGGCCCACGCGACCGTACCCGCGAAGCGGTTCGGGGTCGGGGACGCGGATTACCCGCTCGAAGTGCTCCACTACCCGGTCGAATGCACGTTCGTCCGACTGGGGGAAGCGATCGTGGTCGACCCGACGTTCGACGAAGAGCGGGCGGCCCAGGGCCGGCTCACGGTGGCCACGGACGAGACCGGTCGGATCGTCGCGATGCAGAAGGGGCTCGTCGGCGCCTTCTCCCCCGACGACGTCAAGTCGACCGTCGAGCGTGCGTTCCAGCACGGCGACCGGATGCGGGCGATGGTCCGGGGAGGCACGGCATGAGCAAGCGGACGAAGAAGGTCGGACCGACGGCGTGGATGGGTCCCCGATACGGGATCCGGGTCCGCCGGCGTGTTCTCGACATCGACCGCGCCCGGGCGAAGCCGTTCTCGTGCCCCCGGTGCTCCACGGTGACCGTCCACCGGGTGGCGAGCGGGATCTTCGAGTGCCGCCGCTGCGGCACGCGCTTCGCGTCCAACGCGTACGTCTTTCAGGCACCGCCTCCGATCACGCGCCAGGCGAAGGAGACCGAGGCGGCGAACGCTTAAGCGCGGCCCGGAACTCGTTGGACGCGTATGTTCCGCTGTATTCGGTGCGGGGAGGCTCTCCCCTCGGATGCGAACCTGTTCGGCGTGCGGTGCGACAACTGCGGCGGGAAGATCTTCACCAAAGAGCACCCGAACGTCAAGAAGGTCCTGAAGGCGCGGTAGGGGTTTTCCACCCTCACTCCGCCGCCGCGGTCGCGAGTCCCCCCCGCGCGAAATCCCTAAACCCGGCGGCTCGCTGGGCGGGGCGTGTCGCGCCCGACCGTCACGTTCCTCGGAGGCGTGCGGGAGATCGGCGGGAACAAGGTCCTCGTCGAGGACGGACCCGACCGGATCCTCTTCGACTTCGGTCCGTCGTTCTCGCCGAGGATGGAGCAGTACTACGTCGACTTCCTCAAGCCCCGGACCGCAAGCCCCGTCCAGGACCTGCTCGAGTTCGACCTCCTGCCCCGCGTCGAGGGGCTCTACTCCCGCGAGGCGCTCACGGACTCCGACCTACGGTACCGCGCCCCCGAGGTGCACGGGCTGTTCGTGAGCCACGCCCACGCCGACCACGCCGGTTATCTCAAGCTCGTGGACCCGGAGATCCCCGTTCACGTCGGGGAGGGCACCCGACGGATGCTCGCGGCGATCGAGGCGTCCTCCCCCTCGATGAAGTACGGGGACCACGACTGGCGGGTCTTTACCGACCGGAGCCCGGTCCGCGTCGGCCGTCTCGAGGTCGTGCCGTACCCGGTCGACCACTCGATCCCGTTCGCGTACGGGTTCCTCGTGCGTACGTCGGAGGGCACGGTCGTCTACACCGGCGACTTCCGTCAGCACGGCCCGCGCGCCGCCGACACCCACGCGTTCCTCGCCGCGGCCGCGAAGGAGGCCCCGGCCGCGCTCATCACCGAGGGGACCCGGGCCGGACCCGACTCTCGCCGGGACCTCTCCGAGGAGGGGGTGCGCCGCGGCGTCGACCGGATCCTCGAATCGAGCGGGTCGCTCGCGCTCGCCTGCACCTATCCCCGGGACGTCGACCGGCTTCGTACGCTGTACGACGCGGCGCAGGCCGCCGAGCGGGAGATGGTCGTCTCCGCCCGGACCGCGCACCTGCTCGCCGAGGTCGCGCCGCTGTTCCCCTCCGGCGCCGTGCCGGTCGTCGGGCGGACACCCGGGCTCTCCGTCTACGCCCGCAAGAAACGTCGGGTCGCGTCCTGGGAGGGGCCGTACCTCGAGGCGGCGCTCGGGGCGGAGACGCTGCGAACCCGGGGCGAGCGCTACCTCCTCGCGCTCGACTTCTTCCACTTCCCCGAGCTGATCGACCTCCGACCCCCGCGCGGTAGCCCGTTCATCCACTCGATGAGCGAGCCGTTCAGCGAGGACGACGTGGACGACCAGGTCCTGCACAACTGGCTCGACCATTTCGGTCTCTCCTTTCACCAGATGCACGCGAGCGGGCACGCGTCCGGGCCCGAGCTCCTCGAGATCGTCCGTCACATGGCGGCGACCCGCGTCTACCCGATCCACACCGAGCACCCCGAGGCGTTCGAGAGCGCCGGACCCCGGGTGACCTCGCCCGAGCTCGGACGAGCCTACCCGATCGGGGGCGGCGCCTGACGGCTCCGAACGGTTAATCGGCTCGGCCCGCCTCGCCGGGGTCACGATGGGCGACCGGCTCGCGACGGGGATCCCCTCGGTCGACCGGCTGCTCGGCGGGGGCCTGGAGGGGGACTCGGTCACCGAGCTCTACGGCGAGGGCGGCAGCGGGAAGACCCTGTTCTGCCTCGACGTGGCGGCCCGCGTGGCCCGCGCCGGCCGCTGGGTGTTCTACGTCGACACGGAGGGCGTCAGCGTCGACCGCCTGCGGTCGATCGCGGGCGACGGGCTCGAGAAGCTCCTCGAGCGATTTCTGCTCTCCTCGCCGAAGAACCTCGAGGAACAGGGCCGCGCGGTCGCGACCGCGTGTGCGCTGGCGAGGGAAGGGAAGCGGCCGGTCGGCCTGATCGTCGTCGATTCCGCGACGTTCTTCTATCGACTCTCGCTCTCGGGCTCGGACGAGGACGACGCGCGGGAGGCGCTCAGCCTCGCGGTCGCCGACCTCGTCGTCACGGCGCTCGAGGTCCCCGTGCCGGTACTGCTCACGAACCAGGTCTGGCGCAACGTCCGCGACGGCACCCTCGAGCCGCTCGGGGGCTCTTTCCTCAACCATGCGGCGAAGACGATCCTTCGGTTCGACCGTCTCCCGGGGGCCCGCCGCCGGGTGGTGCTCATCAAGCACCGCTCCCTCCCCGAGGCCTCGGCGGAGTTTCGGATCACGAACACGGGACTCGAGTGACGCCCGAGCCCGCACCGTTCCGTGCACTCTCGGGCGTCGGAACGATAACGAACATAAGCCCCTACGACCTCCGAAACGTCGTGACGAACCCGCTCGAGTTCGCGGATGTGCCCACCCAGATCGGGACCTTCCGGATCGCCTACGAGGGGACCACCGTTCGCGTGGTCGACCTCCTGGAACAGGGCCGGAAACAGACGGGAACGCCGATCGGGGCGGTGCGCCGCAAGCCCCCGTTCGCTGCGGAGAGCCCGCCCCGTCAGCTGCAGGAGTACTTCCGGGGAGCTCGCACCTCGTTCGCGCTCGACGTCGACCCCGACACCGCCTCCGATTTCGACCGGAAGGTTTGGAAGCGTCTCCAGGAGGTGCCGGCGGGCGCGACGATCACGTACTCGGAGCTCGCCCGAAAGTCCGGCCATCCGGGTTCGGCGCGTGCCGTGGGCGGCGCCATGGCCCGCAACCCGATCCCGATCATCATCCCGTGCCATCGGGTCGTCGGGACGGAAGGGTCGATCACCGGCTTCGGTCTCGGCCTCTGGCGCAAGCGCTGGTTGCTCGACCTCGAGGGTGCCTGGCCGATCCGCTCGCGATCGGCGGAAGGCCCTCGTCACCGAAACCAGCGGACTCTCGACGAGCTCGAAGTCGCGGCCGCGAAGTCCCGGCACCGAGTTTAGCTACTACGGTTTGTAGTTGCTTCGACCGAAGTTACTACGCGCTGTAGTAACTATGGAACTAAGATACTACGTTTTGTAGTAGGTTAGTGTCAGAACCTACTACATCCTGTAGTAGATAGTGACTCATCGCCCATCGGGGCACCGGCCGATCGGCTAACCGGCGTAGTAGGCCGCGTCGTACGGCTCGGGCTTCAACCCTCGCCGCTGGCGGATCTCCGCCACGACCTTCGGTTGCAGCTCGGGCGGCACGGGCTCGAATCCCATCGACTCGGTCGACCAGAGCACCTTCCCCGCGGTGGCGCTGCGGATGTCCGACGCGAAGCCGAACATCTCCGCGACCGGGACTTTCGCGACCACGGTCTGCAAGTCGCCGACGCTCGTCATGTCGAGGATCTCGCCGCGGCGGCGCTGCAGCTCCCGGGTCGCGCCCGCGAGGACCTCCTGGGGAACGTTGACCGTGACCTTCTGGAACGGCTCGAGGAGCAGTCGGTCCCCGAGGACCATCGCCCCGTAGATCCCCGACCGGGCCGCCGGGATCGTCTGGGCCGGACCGCGGTGGATCGAATCCTCGTGCAGCTTCGCGTCGACCAGGCGCACCTTGAGCCCGTAGACCTTCTCGTTCGCGAGCGGGCCCCGGTTCACCGCCTCCTTGAACGCGTCGACGATCAGGTCCATGGTCTCGTTGAGATACTGGATCCCCTTCGTGACGTCGAACAGCATGTTCGTCCCTTCGACCGCGATGATCCCGCGGCCCTCGTCCCGAGGGACCCCGAGTGCGTCGAGCTTCGTGACGAGCGTCTTGACGTCCTTGAACGACTTGCCCTGCGGGATCTCGCCGTCCTTGATCGCCTGGACGACCGCCGCGGGGAGCGCCTCCACCTCGAAGTAGAACTTGTTGTGCTTGTTCGGGGACTTCCCTTCGAACGGGCCCCCCGGGTGGTTCACGAGCTCGCGGTAGACGACGATCGGCTTCGAGGACTCGATCTCGACCTTGTAGTCGTTGACGATCCGGTACTGCGTGATCTCGAGATGAAGCTCGCCCATCCCCGAGAGGAGGTGCTCACCGGTCTCCTGGTTGATCTCGACCTTGAGGCTCGCGTCCTCCTTGCC
>JASHUL010000144.1 GCA_030039995.1 Thermoplasmata archaeon | reverse complement strand
TAATCGTTGACGGGCGCGGCCCGGACCGGGCGGCCTCAGTCGATGTAGCCCAGCGAGCGGAGCCGGTCGCGGAGGTTCTTCTCGTCCTCCTCGCTGAACACGCCCTCCCCGGTCTGCTCCAGGAGGCGGGCCAGCACGAACTCCACGAAGGCGTCGACCGACTCGAAGCCGGTGCCCCGGATCCGCGCCTCGATCGTCCGCGCGAGCTCGTCCGAGAGGTGGATCGTCCGGGGGGCCGGGACCGAGGTCGCGCTCATGGGACGGCCGGCGAGTCGGCCGGTGGGTTAAGGCTCTTCGTCCCGGGCCGGCCGGGCGGTCACTCCCACTCGATCGTGGCCGGCGGCTTGTCCGTGATGTCGTACAGGACCCGGACGACCTCGCCCGTGAGCTCGCGGGTGATCCGCTCCGCGATCGCCCGGCTGACCGAGCGGGGCAGCTCCATCGACGTCGCGGTCATCGCGTCGATCGACTCGACGACCCGGACGCTCACGGCCTCGCCGAAGACGCGGTTGTCGCCGGTGACGCCGACCGTGCGGACGGGCAGGAGGACCGCGAAGTACTGCCAGGGTCGCGCGAGGCGGTGCTCGGCCACGGCCCGCTCGATCTCCTCCTCGACGATCGCGTTCGCGACCCGCGCGCGGCGCACCCGGTCGGGCGTGACCGGTCCGTTCACCCGGACCGCGAGCCCCGGCCCGGGGAACGGTTGCCGGTCGGGGTACGGGATCCCGAGCTCGCGCGCGACCGCTCGGACCTCGTCCTTGTAGAGGTCGCGCAGCGGCTCGACGAGCACGAGCCGGCTGTCCTTCGGGATCCCGCCCACGTTGTGGTGCGTCTTGATCGTGTCGCGGAGCGCCCCGCCGCTCTCGATCCAGTCCGGCGCGATCGTCCCCTGGACCAGCCGGTCGGTGCCGAACCGCTCCGCCTCCTTCTCAAAGAGCCGAACGAACGCCTCGCCGATCCGACGCCGCTTCTCCTCGGGGTCCGTCACGCCGGCGAGCGCCGCGAAGAACTCCTCGGACGCCGGCGCGACCGCGCAGGCGAGGCCCGCCCCGTGGAAGTACCGGGCGACCTGGTCGACCTCGCCCTGCCGGAGGAACCCGGTGTCGACGAACACGGCCCGGGCCCGCTCGCCGACCGCGCGCTGCGCGAGCACCGCGGCGACCGTGGAGTCGATGCCGCCCGAGGCGGCGACGATCGCGCGCCCGGGGATGTCGCGGCGCAGCCGCTCGACCGCCTCGCGAACGAAGGCGGCCGGGTCGTTCACGGAGGGGCTCCGGTGGCCGGCGCCGGGGCCGGCTCCTCCCGCCACTTCGCTCGGTACGCCTCGAGCGCCGAGGTGAGGGCCGGGAACTTGAGCGCGAGGATCTCGGCGGCGAGCAGCGCGGCGTTCTCCGATGCGTCGAGCCCGACCGCGGCGACCGGGATCCCCGGAGGCATCTGGACGACCGAGAGCAGGCTGTCGAGGCCCAGTCCGCGATGGAGCGGCACACCGACGACCGGCTTCAGCGTCCGCGCCGCCACGACCCCGGGGAGCGCCGCGGAGAGGCCCGCCATGGCCACGAAGACGTCGGTCTCGGGGTCCCGGACCAGTCGGTCGACCTTGTCCGGGTTGCGGTGGGCGGAGGCGACGTGGACGTCGCAGGCGACCCCGAGGTCCGTGAGGCGCGTCCTCACCTTCTCGGCGATCTCCAGGTCCGACTTGCTGCCGACGAGGACGGTGACCTTCACGGCCGCGGGGAGGGTCCCTGAGACAAATAGTTTGGCCGCGCATACCCGTCCTCGTGAGTTTCCGACTCCACGGCGGAGGCCGGTTCCGCACGTGGCTCGGGTCGGCGTTCGGGGGGGACTTCGCGCTCGGCGATCGGCTGTGGCGGCGGATCCTCCATGCCGGGCTCGCGCTGGTCCTGATCTACTACTGGATCCCCGAGGACTTCTTCCTCGTCCCGAAGCAGTACGTGCTCCTGGCGGCGCTCGGGGCCGCGCTCACGCTCGAGATGCTCCGCCACGGGGCGGGGCTCGACATCCCGATGATCCGCGACTACGAGCGCGGCGAGGTCGGGAGCTTCGCGCTGTTCGCGCTCGCCGTGGTCCTGGCGATCTTCCTGTTCCCGATGCCGGTCGCCTGCGCCGTGATCCTCGGCACGGCGGTCGCGGACCCCGTCGCGGGGGAGCTGCGCCTCTCGCGGGAGCCGGAGTCCGTGGTGGTCCTGCTGCCGTTCTTCGTCTACGCGTCGTGCGCCTGGGTCGGCATGGCCGTGCTCGGCGGCTGGCCGCTCCTGCCGTCGGGCGCGCTCGCGCTGTTCGGGGCGGCCCTCGCGATCGCGCTCGAGGGCCCCCGGGTGTCGTGGCTCGACGACGACCTCGGGATGACGATGGTCCCCGGGCTCGCGGTCTACCTGGTCGGCGTCGTGGCGCTCGGGCTGCCGCTGTAGCGCCCGGCTAGACGACCGGGGTCAGCGTCGCGTGCGGGGCGCCCTTCTCGGGGTCCGGGCTGATCGCGTAGATCGTGGTCCGGGGCCGGATCCCGTAGATGCACGGGGCGTTGTCGATGTTGATGATCCGGAAGTATGTGTCCATCATGTTCAGGATCTCGCTCGACACGAGCAGGCCCGGCTTCAACAGACCGATGCCGAGGTTGCCGACGTGCTTGGTCCGCGAGACGCCCTGGAAGTACATCCGGATGGCGACCTGGTCGCCCATCAGGCTCTCGAACGTGTCGAAGGCGGTGTACTCGATGAACGGCTTGCGGTCGGGGCCGGCGACCGCCTTCTCCGCGGTGACCATGGCCCGCATCGCCTCGTCGCGGCCGAACCGCGCCATCGGCAGGATGTACGGGTCCTCGGTCTCGTTCGCCGTGTAGTCCGGGATCCGGACCCGGGTGTCGAACTGGTTCGTCGGGACGTGGCGGACGAGCGTCTCCCGCAGCTTCTCGGGCGACTCGCCCGCGGCGAGCACCGCGATGATCCCCCGGCCCTGGCTCAAGAAGTTCAGGAACGTCGGCGTGAACAGCATGTAGTAGTCGTCGATGCCGACGTTCACGTCGACCTCGAACGCGTTGAAGCTGCCGCGGCGGAACCCGCCACCGAGCAGCTTGTCGAAGTCGGGGATGCCGGTCGAGTAGTAGCGCTCGGGGTCCGTGAGCGGCTTCCAGGTGCCGCCGGCCGCCGCGACGTGGTTGTTGGCGCGGATGCCGAGCGCCTCGAACCGGCCGTCGTTGAGCGTGATGGCGTAGCGCGCGCGGCCGATGTTGGTCGCCCGCAGCTTCTCGAGCCGCATGTGCCGGACACGGCGCTCGTCGAGCTCCTCGCGCTGGATCGAGATGAGCCCGTCCACGAGGTACTCGATGCCGCCCGCCTCGGGCTTCTCGAGGATCATCACGACGTCCGTGCTCGAGCCCTCCACGAGATCCTTCTGGAGGGCCATGACGAACTCTTCCATCTCGAGGCCGTACTTGTGGGTCACACCCTCGAGCGAGTCGATGACGAGGAGCGACTTCTCCGGCAGGGCCTTCTCGATCCGGTTGTAGACGTTCTCGACCTCGGGCATCGGGCTCCGCTTGAGGAGCGCCTGCAGGTGGGCCCGGTCGACGCGGGTCGGGGGTCCGCGCTCCTGGCCGAAGCTCGAGAGCACCTCCCGGCCGGCCCGGATCTTCTTCTGCTCGCTCTCGGGGATCTCGCCTCCGCGGCTCTTCCCGCCGGCCTGGATCGTGTCGAGGAACAGCTTCGCGGCGTCGAGGATCCGCGCCCGCATCTCGGCGGTCTTGAGCCAGGGGAACTGGCGGTACAGCGCCTCGTCCCCGACCCGGGTGGAAAGGTAGAACGAACGGTTCGGCTGGCCGACCCGCTCCAGGAGCTCGAGCCCGAACGTC
>JASHUL010000143.1 GCA_030039995.1 Thermoplasmata archaeon | reverse complement strand
GGGGTCGTTCGACCGGTCGCGCGTCGTCGACGGCGCACGTCCCCGGGTGGGGATGCCGGATACCCTGTTCGTTGTCGAGCCGGACGTCGCGGTCGAACCGGTCGACCCCCCGGCGCCCCCTCCGGCATCGCCCCACCGCCCTCTACTGCTCGGCCACGACGGATGGCTCGCTTGGCAGACGTTCTGGGTCGCCGGCGGGCCGGGGGTCCTCTGGGTCGCACGTCGCTTCCGTTTCGCCGCGCCGTCCGTGTCGGAGCTCCGGCGACGTACGCCGCCGGTCGGAGCGGCGGCCGCGTTCGACTGGGAACTCGGGCTCGGTCGACCGGCCCACGCGCGGCAAGTCGGATGGGGCGCTCGTCGCGCGTGGCGACGGCGCACGCTCGCCGGGATCCCCCGCTCGGGATGGAGCGCGCAACGCCCCAGCGAGGTCGGTGGGTCGGCCGAAGCGGGCTGGCTCGCTCCGGAGGGCGAACCCCGAGCGCCCGCAGGACACACGATCGTCTTCGGCGCCTCCGGTGCCGGGAAGACGACGTACCTGGCCCAACGAGCCGCCGAGGCGATTCGACGGGGAGACCGGGTCGTAGCGATCGACCTGCACGGGGACCTAGCGCCCGCGATCGCCGCGCGGCTCGACCCGGACACCGTGGAACGCCTGGTTGCGATCGACGCCGACCGACGGCCCGTACCGGGGATCGCTGCGATCGGTGGGGTCGCCGGGGACGACCGGGCCGCCGCGCTCCTCGTCGCGGCCGTGAAGCGGCTCAGCCCGGACGGCGCCGACGTCTACTGGGGATTCCGGCTCGAGCGGATCTTCGACACGATGGTCCGGCTCGTGCAGGAGTCCGGCGGCTCGCTCCTCGACCTCTACGCGCTCCTGACGAGTGCGGAGCGGCGGGACGTTGCGCGCCTTGCGACACGGCGACCGGAGCTCGCCGAGTTCCTGGAGGAGCTCGGCCCCGTGGTGCGTCGGACCCCGGACTTTTTGTGGCCGGCTGCGGCCCGGTTGTCGAAGGTCGTGCTCGTCCCGTCGCTCGCGGAGCTCCTCGCTCCGGCGGACGGCGGGATCGCGGTGGAAGAACGGATCGCGGAGGGCCGACCCGTCCTCGTGCGTCTCCCGTTCGCCCGGCTCGGACCCGAGGCGGCCGCGCTCGCGTCCACGTTCGTGCTCGCCCGAGTGTTCTTGGGCGTCGCCGGTGGCGACGGTGCGCTCGCGGACCCCCGGCCGTTGTTGCTGGTGCTCGACGAGGTCCACGCTTTCTCGCCACGTCTCGTCGAGGAAGTGCTCGCCGAGAGCCGGAAGTTCGGCGTGCGCGCCCTCGTGGCGACCCAGTACCCCGAGCGGCTCGCCCCGGAGGTACGTGCCGCGGCGGCCGGTGCCTCGGCGCGGTGCGTCGTCTTCCGCGTGCCGCCGCCGTCGGCGGCCGAAGCGGGCTCGTGGCTGGGACTCGACCGGGCCACCAGCGAACGGACCCTTCCGGCGCTCGCGCCCGGCCGCGGCGTGGAGCTCGACCCGGACCGGGGAGGTTGGCACTCCCTCGAGCCGGTCTCCGACGTGGGCGCCGACGTGACGCGCTGGAACGTGGCGGTGGGCCGGACTCGGGACGAGTTCCCTCCCGTCCCCCGCGGTCCCCCCTCGCGCGGGACCGACGATCCGGCGGTCGAGCGCATCCTCCTGGCCGTGCTCTCGGCGGACGAGGCGGGGTGTCCGCTCCGCGAAACCGACGTCGTGCCCGCCGCCGAGCGGATTCCCGGTCGCCCGGTCGACCCTGCCGCCTTGGCGGACCGGTGGCGGTCGATCGTCGGAGCAGGGTGGGCGGAGCCGCGGGACTCCGGTTGGCATCTCACGCCCGCGGGCGAGCGTTGGTTAGGGCTCGGCGCACCTACCCTGGCGACCCGGGAGAGCCCCGAGCACCGACGGCTTCTCCTGCGAGCGTTCCGGATTTTCGCGCGACACGGCGGCCGACTTGAGATCGTCCGGCAGGACCGGTTCGACACCTCGCTGCCGGACGCGAGGTTCCGCCAGCTACCGCGCGGCGACCTCTCCCCGGCCGAGCTCGCGGAGACACTCGACCGTGCCCGTCGCTCGTGGGCGTGGCGTTACTTCGGCGGGCGGGACGTCCACGTCGAAGCCGAGGTCTCCGGAGCGCTACGGGCGGAGCGGGTCCGGCGCGGGTGGGCGAAGGCGAGGGGGCGGGACGCGTTCGTGCTGTTCGTCGTCGGCGACGCCGGTCGGGCGCGTCGGGTGCGGACCGCGCTGGAGCGCGCCGGGGTTTCCCGGGACCGCGCCGGGGTCTGGACGCTGCCCCCGACCGCGCCGGCGAAGCCGTAATCGGCGGGGTGCCGTACCTGGGGCGTGCGCGCGTTCGTGGCGATCGAGGTCGACGACCGGACCTCGCCCGAGCGACCGACCCTGCCGCCGTCGCACCTCACGTTGCGGTTCTTCGGAGAGCTGGAGGCGGGGACGGTTCCGGCGGTGGTGAGCGCGCTCCGGGCCGCCGCGATGCGGGAGGTACCGTTCGACCTCATGCTGGACGGGATCGGGGCGTTCCCGTCCCGGGCATCCCCTCGGATCGTGTGGGTCGGTGTCGGCGACGGTCGACAGGACGTCGGGCGGCTCGCGAACGAGATCAGCGACGCGCTCGTCGCGATCGGGGTCGCCCCCGACCCCCCGACGTTCGTGCCCCACGTCACCCTCTTCCGCGTCCGCTCGTCGAGCGACCGTCACCGGGCCCGGGGCCTTCTGGACGGCACGGT
>JASHUL010000007.1 GCA_030039995.1 Thermoplasmata archaeon | reverse complement strand
GGCAGGAGAAGACAGGGTGGCGACCGGCCCGCGCAGCACTTCGGGCGAGGAGGAGTTCTCGAGCGCCGCCGGGGTGGGAAGAGGGATCCGGAAGATCGACGACAGTCGAGCCGCCGCGAGCGGCCCCGCCGGAGGGTGCGCCGGAAGGGCAGGCCCGATCCCGCGGTCTTGTCCGGGGATTGGCCCGGGCAGCTTCTCGGGGGATAGCTCGACCGGGACAGCGGGGGGAGGCGTTTCTTCGGTCGCGTCCGGGCGCACGACTGCGTCCGGCTCCAGCGGCTCCGGGAGAAGCGGGGTCGGGGGCGGGAGGGACGGCTCGGGAAGACGGATCTCGGAACTGATGGGATCGAGCTCGGAGGGAAACTCGGGGGGCGGTTCGGAAGTACTCCCGACCGCCTCCGTCAACGGGGCCTCCGCCTCGGTACGGGGCGGGCTAACGGGCTCGACCGCGGTCGGGGAAGTGACTTCACCGGTCAGCGGAATCGGGGGGGAGACCTCGGGCTCGGGAACCTCAGGGCTGGGTCCGGGCCCGACAACCTCGGGTCGGTCTTCCGGTTCCGGGTCGACCGGCGATTCCACCGTGCTCCACCCGCCGGCGGATGCCTCGTCCGGCGGACTCACGACCGGTTCCACTTCGTGCGGAATCTCCGTCGTCGATCCTTCGGTCGCTCCCAACGTGTCGGGAGCGTCGGAGGCACGAGCCTCGGACATCGCGGCGGGGAACGGCTCGGGGGTTCCCTCGGCCGGAGGCGCAAGGCTGGCGTCGACCGGTGCTTCAGCGGGAGGGGGCGACCCCGGCTCGGTGTTCTCGGTAGCTGGGCTCGAGGGAGTCCATTCTTGCGAGGAAATCGACGCTTCGTCTGCGGTGGAGTCCAGCGGAGCCTGCTCGGCCTCGGGCGCGGGAGCGGGCTCCTGTGGCTCTCCCTCCATCGTGGGAACCGACGACGTGGGGAGTTCCGAGTCGGAGGAGAGGCGAGGAGCGGATGGCTCGACCGGCAGGTCCTGGGGCGACGGGCTCACTTCGGGAACCGATGACTCGATGTCTGCCGCGGGTCCGGAAGGGCCGGATTCCGAGGGAGGCGAGTCGTCCATCGCATCGAGGGGGAACGCGGCCGTCAAGGGGGGTACGACGACCTCGGGTTCGGCGCCCGGACCGGGCTCCGTATCTGTGCGAGCTTCCTGAGGAGAAGCCGCAAGGCCGGAGTCCAGCTCTCCTGTCGCCTCGATCCCGGGCGCCGACGGAATTTCGGTTTCGGTCCCTGTCCGCGTCGGGGTCGTTTCCGGAACCTCCGAGACCGGTTCGGCCGTGGCTTCGGTCAACTCGTCGGGCGCGGTCGAGTCGGGGTCCGGCCCGACCTCGGGCGCGAAGCCTCCCACGAGCTCGGCGGCCGCGGGAACGGTCGGGACCCCGGCGGGAACCACTGGGTCCGGCGTTGGTACGGCTTCGGTTACCGGCTCAGGAACGAAAGCGACCCCGGCGGTGGGAGGCGCGGTGGGAGCGGTCGCTTCCGTTGGGAAGGGAGCTCGCCCGGGCGAACCGGAAGCGGAAGGGCCGGGGGCGAAGCTCCCGGGAGTCTCTTCCCTTCGGCTCGATCGGCGACGCCGTACGCCCAAGACAATGACGAAGAGGGAGACCAGCACCACTCCGAGAGCGATCCATAGCCAGTCGCTCCCGCTCGACGAGGGGGCGGAGGCTGTGACGATCGCGTACGTGGCGGACGCCGACGCTCCCCCCACGTCCGTCGCGCGCACGATCGAGCCCGTAATGCCATTGGGCGCCCCGAAGGTGCAGCTGAAGGCACCGACGCTGTTCGTGGTCAACGATCCCGAAAGGCAGGTCGTGATCGCCCGAGAGTCGAAGATGAGCGAGGCGAGCGGCGAGGAGACGGAGAATCCGGTGCCATTGACCGTAACGGTGCCCCCGACTTGCCCCTGGGACGGACTGACCGTGATCACAGGGAGGGTCACCGTAAAGGAGAACGCGACGCTCGCGCTGGAGGAGGCCACGTCCGTGCCCACCACGGGGTACGTTCCGGACGCCTCCGACGGCACGGTGAACGTGCAGGCGAACCGACCGTTGGCGTCCGTCGTGATCTGGGTCCCCGCGAAGGAGCCGTCCGAACACGCCGTCGGCGTCGCGAGGACCGACCCGAACGAGACGGTAACGGCCGAAGACGCGCTGAACCCGGAACCAGTGACGGCATAGTGGGCGCCGGCCGGCCCCTGGTTCGCGCCCACGTCGATCGCGGGCTGAGCGACCGTCACGGCGGACGAAGCGGTGGAGGTGGCGCTCTCGGCCGATGTGGCCGAATCCGTGACCCGGAGTTCGAAGGTGTACGACGAGCCCGGGAGGAGATCCCCGTTCGGCACCGTGCATTGCACCGTCGACCCAGCGGCGCCGCCGGTCCCGCTGGCGGACGAGCCGCAGACGGACGCGCTCGTGTAGGCGCCACCATTGGTCGAGATGAGCCACTGCCACGCGAAACGGGGCGATCCGGTGGAGGGAAGCGCCGACGTCACCGTGAGAGATTCGGCCAGGGAGAGCGAGGAGGTGCTGACCGCCGGAGCCGTCGGAGCGGTCAGCGGAGAGGCCACGGTGACGGCCGTGGAGGGGCCCGAAGCCTCCGTTTCGGAGCCCGCGCCGGAGCTGTCCGTGACCCGAAGAGCGAACGAGTAGGTATCACCGGGGATCAGGGAGCCCGCCGCGATCGAGCAGGTCTCGGTCACTCCCCCGGCGGCCCCGCTGCCGTCATTTTGAGCGCATAGGGTCGCGTTGGCATCGCCGGCACCGTTGATCGAAACCAGCCACTGCCAGGAATACGGGGAGGTCCCCGTGTTGGGGATCGTCCCGGTGACCGTCAGTGCCTGATTGTCGTCCAACGCCGTCGCACTGGGTGTCGGGGCCCCGGGCGCGGTGAGGGCGGTTGCGACCGTGACCGTTTCCGAGGCCGTCGACGTCGCGGACTCGGGTGTGGACGCACCGTCCGTGACCTCGAGCTCGAAGGAGTACGTGGCGCCGACCGTCAGCGTGTTCGCCGCGATGGCGCACGTCTCGAGAGCGGCGGCGGAGGCGCCCGAACCGGCAGCGACCTCGCACATGGTGGCATCG
>JASHUL010000142.1 GCA_030039995.1 Thermoplasmata archaeon | reverse complement strand
GTCGCGATCCGCAAGTCGTACCCCGACCACCCCCGGAAGGTCATGCACGCCTTGTGGGGACTCGGGCAGATGATGTTCGTGCGCTACCTCATCGTCGTGGACGACGACGTGAACCCGCACGACCTCTCGGACGTGCTCTACCGGGTCGGCCTGCAGGCCGACCCGGCCCACGACCTCGAGATCGTCCGGGGCCCGGTCGACCAGCTGTCGATCTCGAACCCGGTCCCCAATCTCGGCGGGAAGGTCGGTATCGACGCGACGCGAAAGCGCCCGGAGGACGGTTTCCCGCGGCCGTGGCCCGAGGAGATCCGTCCCGACCCCGCCGCGTCCCGCGCCGCCGAAGCAGCGATCGGAGCGGACCCGGCGCTCGCCTCGCTCCTCGGTCGACCGCGCCGGTGACCGCGAGCGACGCGCCGCCCCGCGCGGCGAAGGACCTCGGCCGGTTCCTCGAGATCCAGAACCTCGGTCTGAACCTCCCGTTCGCCCTCGCGTTCCTCCTGCTCGCGGCAAACGGGCTGCCGACGCTGCGCACGTTCGTCCTGGTCGTGATCGCGTTCGTCGCCGCACGGAACACGGGGCACAGCTTCAACCGCTGGGCGGACCGCGCCCTCGACGCGCGCAACCCCCGGACCCGGGACCGGCTCCTTCCGTCGGGCCGGGCTTCCCCGACGTTCGCGCTCGGGTTCTCGGCCGCGAACGCGGCGGTCCTCATCGCCGCGGCGTGGTTCCTCAACCCGCTCGCCGGTCTCCTCGCTCCGGTCGCGGTGGCGATCGTCCTCGCCTACAGTTACACAAAGCGGGTGACGACGTTCACGACCGCGTTCCTCGGACTGGTCGAGGCGATCACCCCCGCGGCGGTCTTCATCGCGGTCCGCGGGAGCCTGCCCGTCCCCGTGCTCTACGCGGTGGCGGGGCTCCTCGCCTGGGGGACCGCCTTCGAGACGATCCACAGCCTGGGTGACCTCGAGAGCGACCGGGCGCTGGGTCTTTACTCGATCCCCGTCCGGCTCGGCGCCGAGCGGTCCGCGCGGCTCGTCCCCGCGCTCCACGCCGTGGCGCTCGCCCTCCTCGCCGTGTTCGGGCTCGCGATCGGGCTTCCCGTCGAGTACTTCGGCGGCCTCGTGGCGATGGCCGCGGTCGCGGCGGTCACGGACCTCGGGCTCTTGCACCGGCCGACCGCGGCGCGCGTGCCGTTCCAGCGCCACTTCGCGCTGGGGGCGATCTATCTCGTCGGGGTCGCACTCGCCCTGTTCTTTCCCCTCGGTCCCGTATGGGTCGTGCACGGGATCGGCTAGGTTCGAGCGCCGAACCCGCTAAATCGAGCGACCGGGTGCTCGACGATCGAGCGAGATGCCGCAGGTGATGATCGGCCTATCGGCCCGGGACCATCGCACGACGAACGAAGTCTGGCGGCTCGCGAAGCGCCACCTCAATCCGGCCGTGCGCCGGCGGATCGGGTGGCGCGGCCAGTCGAGCTTCCTGCGCCAGCTGATCCTCTACGGGTTCGAGAAGGCGAGCGAGAATCCGGCGGAGTTCCTGCGGCAGGTGCGGGACACGCACGACCCCTTGTTCGGTCGGCGCGGACGCTCCGAGGCCGGCGCGGAGCGGCGCGAGGCGCTTCTCGCCTCGTGGCAGGCGTTCTTCCCGTCGACCCCGTCCGCCCGAGCGCGCGCGAAGGGCGGTCGGTCGGCGGCGGGCGACTGACGGCCGGAGCGTCGAGCCCCGTGCGTCGCAGCGTGGACCGCTCGGACGGACTCGCCCTCCTCGGGTCGGCGACGGTCGGTCCGCTCGTCACGCCGACCCCGGCGCTGCTCGAGAGCGAGCCCCCCCGTACCGACGACGGTCTCCTGTCGTTGCGCAGCGAGCCCGCTCCTCCCGGACGTCGCCGACTGGTCGTCTCGGACGCGGCCGGGCAGCTGGAGCTCGACCTTCCGATCCTGGCGCCGGAGGTGACCGGGGCTCCCCCGGGCGGGACCCCGGTCGGCGAGCGAACCGTGTTGGTCCATGCGCCGCTCGCGGTCGGCGCCGCCCCGTCGCCCGGGGCGGGGTCGACCGACCTCGTGGTCCTGGGGAACGCGCGGGCCCTCTGGTCCGACGGGCTCCCGTTCGTGCGGGCGCTCGGCGAACTGCGCCGCGCCTTTGGCGCGGCTCCGATCGTCTGGGCGCCCCGGGTCGCCCTGCCCCACCGACTGCCCCTGCTGGCGTACCTCGGGGTCGACTGGGCCGACTCGACGGAGGGTCTGCTCGCGGCCGCGCGGGGCGAGTTCCTCGACCCGACCTTGGGGTCGCTCGACCCCGGCGTCGCTCGCCGCGAGCACCTCTGCGCGTGCCCCGCGTGCGCCTCCGATCCCCCGGGGCCGCTCGCGGTCCACACCGTCCACGCCTTCCGCCGGGCGATCGCGGAGACCCGGACCGCGGCCCGGCTCGGGCGATTGCGGGAGCTCGTCGAAGCGCGGCTTCCCACCGAGCCGGTCCTGGCCGAGATGCTCCGGTACGCCGACCGTGAGCTCGGGTCGCTGCTCGAAGAGCGGACCCCCGTCACCGGGGAGGGGACCCGCAGCTACGTCGTCGCCGAGTCGCTGCGTCGTCCCGAGATGCTGCGGTTCCGTCGACGCCTCCTCGAACGGTACCGACCGCCCCTCTCGAAGACGGTGCTCCTGCTTCTCCCGTGCTCGAAGACCAAGCCCTACCGACGCTCGCGCTCGCACCGTCGCTTCGCCACGGCCTGGGAGGGGCTGGCGGGGACCGAGCGCCTGCACGTCGTGTCGGTCAGCTCCCCGATCGGCGTCGTTCCCCGGGAGCTCGAGGACGTTCCCCCGGCCCGCCACTACGATATCCCGGTCACCGGCGAGTGGGCCGAGGCGGAGCGCGCCGCGGTCGGCGCGGGGATCCGGCACCTCCTCGCCCACGGGGCGTACCGTTCGGTCGTCGTTCACCTCGACCCCGAGGAGTACTCGTTCGTGCGGTCCGCGCTCGACGGCGCGTCCGACGTGACGTGGAGCGCCCGGGACGACCACGTCACGAACGCTGACGGGGTCCGCCACCTGAGGGACGCGTTGGTTCGCGCCCTCGGCCCCGCGGCTCCGGTGTCGGGCGGACCGCTCGCGGTCGTGAGGGAGGAGCTGCGCGAAGTCGCGAGCGTCCAGTTCGGTCGGGCCGCCGCCGACCGGCTGTTCGCGCCGCCGATCCGGCTCGCCGGGCGCCCATGGTTCCAGCGTTTGACCGACGGGCGGACCGAGCTCGCGACCCTGCGGGAGGAGCGGGGGCTGTTCCACCTCACGCTCGCCGGCGCTCGCCGCCTCGGGACGGACCCCCCGCTCTGCGTGGACGTCGACCCCGGGCTCGCCCTCAGCGGGGACCTGTTCGTTCCGGGGGTTCGGGCGGCGGACCCCGAGATCCGTGCGGGCGACAGCGTCGTGCTCCGACGGGGTGGGGAGCTCGCGGCGGTCGGGGAGGCCGAACTCCCCGGTCCGTTGATGACGACGCTCGGCCACGGCCGTGCCGTCCGCGTTCGCCATCGGGCGCACGGTCCGACCGACACGCCCATGACCGAGGAGGAGCCTGACTCCGGCCCGGGGCCGGTGGTCTAGCGGTGAGGACGCCGCGCTTACAACGCGGAGATCGGCGGTTCGAATCCGTCCCGGCCCACCCGGAGCCGCGCTCCGAGGGCGCCGGCCCTCGAACTCCGGGGGTCCACGGGGTCGGCCGCCCGAGGTGTCGTACCTATAGTACTTTGTATAGTCTAAATTGAAATTCTATATATCTCACCGAGCGCCTCGCTTCTTCGATGAACGAAGCGATCCGCACGGAGGGACGGGCCGAGGCCCGACGCGCCCCCGTGATCCGCCGCCCCTCGACGACCGACCCGCCCGCGACCGACCGGCCCACGGCCCGCGTTGCCGCCGCCCGGTCCCGGGCCCGGCCGACGCGCGTCGCCGCCCCGTACGGAGCCCTCGTGCTCGGCCGGCCGCCCATCGCGACCGTCACGGTCGGGCGGGACGAGTCGTCCGAGCACCTGTTCCGGCGGCTTCTCGGTGCCTATCTCGGCGGCGCCCGGGAGTTCGTGGTCGTCGACCGCCACCGGCGGACGAGCTCGACCCGCGACGTCGTCCGGACGTTCTGTCGCCGGACGCGTCAACCCGAGATCGTCTCGGAGGAGGACGGAGAGCTCCGCCTGCGGGACCTCGCGTACGAGAGCCCCGTCCCGTTGCCGGAGCGGCTCGGCCGCATGGGGCGCATGGTCGTCGGATTCCACCGGGAGGCGGTCGCGAGCTGGGCGCTCCTGCCGTTCGGGGACGACCAGTACTGGGAGCGCCGCGACGACGAGATCGACCGCGAGGCGTGGTACGTCCAGCGGCTCGCCGCGCTCCATCTCGGGCTCGACGGCCCGGGCGTCAACCTGCTCGGCCCATGGACGGTCGCCCGGAGCCTCGAGCGGATCGCCGACCACGCCACCGTCCTCGGCGAGGTCGGTCGGCGGCTGGTCGAGTTGCCCGACGGGGCGGGACCCCTCACGACCCTGCGGCAGTTCCACGGTCAGGCGATGGACCATCTCGAGGGGGTGCTGAGCGTGCGCGACGACGCGACGGCGAACGACCTGCTCGACGTCGGGGACGCGCTGCTCGCCTCGGGGCGCGCGCTCGCGGACCGGCTCCTTCCCGCGGTCGGTGGGGGGACGATGCCCCCCGCGACCGCGGCGGCGGTCACGCGGATCCTCGAGTCGATCGGCCGCACGGTCGCCTACGCACAGGACATCGCCCAGGTCGCGCTCGACCGCTCGATCCCGACGACGTTCTCGGAAGCCGGCGACGCGGGCGGTCCCCCGATCCCGCTGTGAGCCGGCGGCGCCGCGAGCGGCACGGGAAGCGATTTGA
>JASHUL010000141.1 GCA_030039995.1 Thermoplasmata archaeon | reverse complement strand
GGGATCGGCTGCTCGGGCTCGATCCACAACTTCCTCGAAGTGAACGGGATCCATGCGCTCCACGGGCGTCTCCTCGCGCAGGCGGTCGGCGTGAAGCTCGCTAACCCGGGGCTCACGGTCGTGGCCGCGGGCGGCGACGGGGACGGCTACGCGATCGGGATGGGCCACTTCATGCACGCGTTCAAGAAGAACGCCTCGATCCTCTACATCGTCATGAACAACGAGACGTACGGACTGACGAAGGGTCAGCCGTCGCCGACGAGCCAGATCGGTTTCGAGGGGAACGTGGAGGCGCCGTTCGACGCGATCCTGAGCGCGCTGTCCATCCCGGCCCCGAACTTCATCGCCCGCACGTTCTCGGGAGACCCGAAGACGATGACCGCGGTGCTCGAGGAGGCGATCCGGTTCAACCACGACGGCCGTGGGTTCGCGTTCGTCGAGGACCTTTCGCCCTGCGTGACCTACAACGACACCTACAAGCTCTGGCGGGAGAAGGTCGTCGACCTCTCGAAGCTCGCGGGCTACGACCCGACCGACCGCAAAACGATGTTCCGGCTCTACCTCGAGACGCTCGAGGCGGGGAAGATCCCGATCGGCGTGCTCCACCGGCCGCGCGACGCGCAGAAGGCCGGTCTCGAGACGAAGCTCTTGGGGGAATTCCCCGGCCCGGCCCGTTCGGAGATCGCCCTCGAGCCGAACCTGGCGGCCTACCAGAAGTTGCTCGCCGGTCTCGCGTAAGTTCCCGCCGGCGGTGTCATCTCCGCCCCGGTCCTGCGCCGACCGGGGTGGGACCGATCTGGCTCGGGATCGACGACACGGACAGTCCGAACGGCGGCTGCACCACCTGGGTGCTGACCGAGCTGTTGGACGAGGCCCGCGGGCGGGGGATCGACCTGATCGGAGAGCCCCGACTCGTGCGGTTGAATCCGAACATCCCTTGGAAGACCCGCGGCAACGCCGCGCTCTCGGCCCGGTTCGGGAAGGGCCGTGGAGCTCGTCGTCGCCTCGGCGAGGTCGACGGGCACCCCGTCTGGTCCTACCCGGTCGGTAGGAAGATTTCGTCGAAGGTCGCCGAGTCGTTCGTCGAGGCAGCCTGGTGGCGAGTGCTTCGGAGCTCTCGGACCGGTGAGCCCGGCACCGACCCCGCCCTGGTCGCCGTCGACCGGCGGCTTCCCGCCTCACTGTACTGGCGAGCCGTCCGCGACGTCGTGAACGTGGACGACCTCGCCGGCCGGCTCGAACGGGAGGGCGCGACCGTCCGGACCGCCGGCGCGAACCGGGGGATCGTGGGCGCGGCGGCCGCCGTGGCCTGGCCGGGATCCCATCCCACCTGGGAGCTCATCGCCTACCGGGCGCGCGAGCGCTGGGGAAGCCGGCGGGAGCTCGACGCGGAGAGCGTCCGACGGGCTCAGGACCGCTTTCCCGAGCTGTTCCTTTGCCACGACCCGCGGACGCGCCGGGTGCTCGTCGCGCCGCACACGCCGTGCCCGATCCTTTTCGGTCTCCGGGCCACTCGACCGGACCCGCCGATCGCCGCTCGTCGCACCATCCTGTCCGAGGCCGTGGACCGTTGGGTCCTATTCCGTACGAATCAGGGCTCCGGCGACCATCTGGTCGCGCGCCCGGTGGCGAACCTCTCCGCCTACGGCTCCGCGTACATCGCGGGGCGGGTGGTCTCGGTACCCGCCGTTCGGGAAGGTGGGCACGTCAGCTTCGTCCTCGCGGACGGAGCCGGAGACGAGATCACCTGCCGCGCGTTCGAGCCGACGAAGACCCTTCCCTCGGTCGCGCAGGGCCTCCGTCCGGGGGACCGCGTTCGCGTATGGGGCAGCCGCGATCTCTCGCCCGACCTCCGGCTCGAGGGGATCGAGGTCGTGCGTCTCGCGGCCCGGTGGGGGCCGAGCCGGCCGCCACGATGCGCGCGCTGCGGGCGAACGACGCGGTCGCTCGGGCGTACGCGAGGCTTCCGCTGTGCCGGATGCCGACGACGCTGGCCTCCCGAAGCGGCGACCCGCCCTCGACTCGCCCCCGAGCTGAGCCCCGGGATCTATCACCCGACACCGTCCGCGAGGCGCCACCTCGCCGTTCGGGGGCCGGAACCGGGACGAACCGTCCGTTCCGAGAGCTTTTGAGCCGAGCGCCGGTGTACACCGCGGGTACCCACGAACCGGGGCCCTGCCCGGCGTCCGTCTCCGGACAGGGGGCGGCGCGTCGGACCGAAGCGAGGGGGCGATGGCGGTCTGTCCGGCCTGCGGTATCGAAGCGCCCGCCGACAGCTCGGAATGCCCCCGCTGTCACCTCGCCGTGAACCTGTTCGGCCCGGTCCGGGAGGCGGCGGGGGACTCCGGGTTGAAGGACCCGACGTACCTGCGGACGATCGGCGAGCTGCTCGCGACGGTCGACCTCGAGAAGGCCGCCGAACCGAGCCGGGGGAGTCCCCGGAACCTCGCGAGTCGGCCGGAGCGTCGTCCGACCGCGGAGTCGGTCGAGCCGATGTCGCTGCCCGCGCCCCGCCCCGCGCCGGCGCTCGAGGCGGCCCCCGACCTTCCTCCGCTGCCGGCGAACGCGGCCAATCTCGCCGAGCTCGAGCACCGGGTCCAGGAGTACCTTCAGTTGGGACGCCGTCTCGACCTCGATTTCGCGGACTTCCGGGGCCGGGCGAGCGCGGCCGTGGTCTCCGCGGATGCGGACTCGATGGAAGTGCTCGCGCGGGAGATGTTCGTGCACTTGTCGAGCGCGATCGTGGAAGAGTACGAACTGCTGCTCGGCCGACGGAACGAGCTCTCTCAGTTGGTCCCGACCCCGACGGCCGACGTGGAGCTCACGGCCGTCCGCCGGGCGATCGGTGTCGGCGACCTCCCCGGCGCCGCTCGTCGCCTCGAGCTCGTCCGGGACGAGCTCTCCCAGGCGGAACAGCAGTGGGAGGTCGGACGGATCCTCGTGACGGAGGCGGACCTGATGATGACGACGATCCGCGAGCTCGGCGGCGACCCGTCCCCGGCGGCCGGGCCGCTCGAGGAGGGTCGTCGGCTCTTCGCGGACGGCCATCGGGCGGATTCCGAACGGGTGCTCGCCCGGGCGGCGGTCGCGCTCTGGACGCTCCTCGAGCCCCGGCTCCTCGACGACCTCCGACGGCTGCGGGACCGGATGGTCGAGGCGCGGTCGGCGGGCGTCGACATCACCCCGGCGATCGATGAACTGCGGGCGGTCTCCGTCGAGCTCCGCCAGCGGAACTTCGTCGGCACGATCGTCGCCTACCGCAAGCTGCGCGCGTTCGTCGACCGGACGTCGCCCCCCGGGGTCGAAGCGACGGGGCCCTCGGTGCTCGCCGCCGAGGTCCGTTCCCCTCCGCCCGCATAATCTAAAGAGTCGCACCTAGGTCGGGCCCGAGATGACCCCGCCCGCGCTCCGCGGTTTCCGTGACTATCCGCCGCCGGAAGCGGGAGCTCGTTCCGAGCTCCGCCGGCGCATGCGCTCGGCCGCGCGCCGCGCCGGCTACACCGAGCTCGAGACCCCGAGCGTCGAGAGCTTTGAGCTGTACCAGACCAAGAGCGGCGAAGGGATCGCCGCCCAGACCTGGCTGTTCCACGACAAGGGCGACCGCCCGGTCGCGCTCGTCCCCGAGACCACCCCGTCGCTCGCCCGCGTCTACGTCGAGCGCGCGAAGTCGGAGCCGCTCCCGGTCAAGTGGTTCACGGTGTCGAAGATCTGGCGGTACGAGGAGCCCCAGGCCGGTCGGCTCCGGGAGTTCCTTCAATTCAACCTCGACCTCCTGGGAGTGCCGGGCGTCGAGGCCGAGGCCGACCTGCTCGCGACGGCGGCGCTGCTGCTCGACGACGTGGGGGCGCAGGGCCTCTATGCGTTCCGGATCAACGACCGCGCGGTCGCCGAGGGGATCGGGCGGCTGTTCGGCGTGAAGGAGACCGCGCGTTTCTTCCGGGCGGTCGACCGGTACCGCGACATCCCGCCGGCCGAGTTCGAGGGGGAGCTCGGCGCCGCCGGGGTGACCGCCGACGGCGCGCGCGAGCTGGCCCAGTTGTTCCATTCCACCGGGGGCGGGGTCCCCCCGCCCGAGCTCGACGGGTTCCTCCAGCGCCTGGTCGAGCGGGGCCTCGACGAGAAGGCGCGCGCGGGCGTGACGCGGCTGAAGGCGCTCTTCGCGCTGCTCGAACCGGCGGGGCTCGCCGACCGCGTCGTCTTCGACCCGACGGTCGTCCGGGGCCTCGCCTACTACACGTCCACGGTGTTCGAGGCGTACGCGCGGACCGACGGGGGGCGGGCGATCTTCGGCGGGGGCCGCTACGACCACCTGATCGAACTGTTCGAGGGACCCCCGACGCCGGCCTCCGGCCTCGCGGTCGGAGAGGAACGCCTCGAGATCCTCCTGAAGGCCGCCGGCCGATGGCCGGAAGGCGAGCCCCCGCTGCACACGTACGTGGTCGTCGTGGCACCCGAGCTCACGCCGGAGGCGATCCGGCTCGTGCAGGAACTGCGGCGAGCGGGACTCAGCGCCGACTGCGACCTGCTCGCGCGCTCGATGTCGCGCCAGCTCAAAGAGGCGGCGCGCCGCCGGGCGCGGCGGGCGCTGATCCTCGGTCTGAAGGAAGCGGGGCCGGAGTCGATCGTCGAGCGGGATCTCGAGAGTGGGGGGCAGCGAGAGATCCCCCGGCATGCGGCGGCACGATCGGCGTGATCCCCTCGAACGTGTCCCCGTCCCACAAGAGGATCCCGTCCGGCGACTGGGCCCCGTCGACGTATCCGTACCAATAGACCACGGCGCCCTCGCCGAACAGCTGCGTGTACGGACCCAGCTGGCGCTTCAGGTTCTTCCGGAGCTCCACGTCGTCCCCGAAATTCGCCTTCGACTCGATCCAGGTGAGCTTCTGCCCGTAGAAGATGATCGGTTCGTCCAGGAGGGCGTCCGGCGTCTTCGCGTACTTCCCGCGCAGGTCCTTCTCGGTCCGGAAACCGATCCCGTGCTTATCGAGCCAGCGTTGCAGTCGCTCCTCGCCGCGCCGACCCCGCTCGCGCTGGAGCTCCATGCCCCGCGGGGAGTAGATCATGTCGTGCGCGAGCAGCTGCTCGACCTCGCGCCGGATCCGAGCGTCGGGAGCGGACTCGGGGTGGAGGAACGTCCCCCAGACCTTCTTCCGGGGGATGCCGAGCTCGCCCAGCATCTGCTGGCCGAGGAGCACCGGCGGGAACTTGAGGTCGCGCGCGATCTCGAGCATCGTCCGGCCGCGCTTCCATTGCGACGCGAGATGGGGCATCTGGCGCTTGACGACGTAGAACCGGCGGGTGGCGTCCCGGGTCACTCGGTGCGTGTGGATGACGAACAGGAGCTCCTCGTCGAAGTGCTCCTGGTGCGCCACCCGATGGACGTCCTCGTACGTGACGAGGGTGTCGAGAAGTCGCTGGTAGGTCGCTCGGTCCATGGCTCGCTGCGGCGTGGTCGGGGGCGACCGAGCGTTCGTCGCGTAAAAGGTTGCGCCGGCGCACCGGCGCCCGCGCTCCGGCCCCGCCCTACTCCCGCCAGTCGAGCCCCACGGTCCGGAACCCGATCTTCGCGACCGGCGCGGCTCGACGCTTGTGCCGGCTCGCGGCGACCCGCTCCGCGACCCGCCGAACCTCGTCGAGCGGCAGCCCGGTCGACTCGGCGATCTCCTCCTCGGAACGAAGGCGTTCGAGGCCCGTGAGGATCCGGTCGATCGTCGAGTACGGCAGTCCCAGCTCCTCTTCGTCCGTCTGACCCTCCCAGAGGCCCGCCGACGGCGGCCGCTCCTGGATCGCCCGAGGCAGACCCAGCCGGGCGGCGAGCGCGCGGACCTCGGTCTTGTAGAGGTCCCCGATCGGAAGCAGGTCGACGCCGCCGTCGCCGTACTTCGTGAAGTACCCGAGCAGCAGCTCGGACTTGTTGCCGGTGCCGACGACGAGCCGGCGCCGTTCCCGAGCGAGGGCGTAGAGCACGTTCATTCGGGTGCGCGCGAGGATGTTCCCGAGCGTCACGCGGTCGCCGATCTCCGGCAGCATCTCGGTGAACGCGCGGGTCGCCGGCTCGATCGGGACCGTACGGACCTCGATCCCGAGCGAGCGCCCGTACTCCTCGGTCTCGGCGCGCAGCTCCGGCGGGAATCGGGCGTCCGGCAGCAGGACGCCGAGCACCCGTGCGGCGCCGAGGGCGTCGCGGGCGAGCCGGGCCGTCAGGGCACTGTCGATCCCGCCCGATAGGCCGACCACGACGCCCGAGTTACCGGCCGCGAGCGCGTGCGCGCGGAGAAACTGGTGGATCGACGACTCCGCGTGGGCCGGTAGCTGGGGAAGACCTTCGCTCACGCCTCCACCCCGAGCGGCTCGAGCGCGCGCGACTCCTGCCACGTCGACCGGCAATCGCAGGCGAGGTCGGAGAGGCCTCCGAACTCCTGCGCGAGCGACGCCTCCTCGATCGCCGCGAGGACGCGCGCGTCGCACCGACCGCAGTTGTGGGCTCCCCGCGCGAGTCCGCCCGCGGTCGGGAACGAGACGAGCCGCGCGCTCCCGCGCTCGGAGGCGCCACGCGCCAGGACCTCCACGACCGACCAGAGCCACGGGGGCCGGTACCGACCCCGGTGGTAGAGCCACTCCACTACCGTGCCGTTCTGAATGTGGACCGGGTTCACCGAGAGCGCGTCGAAGTGGGCCGCGGCCGTGCCGACCGAGCGTACGACGTCGGCGATCGCCTCGTCTTCCGTCAGGTAGGGCGGTTTCAGCAAGAGATACGCCTTCGCCCGAAGCCCGAGGGACCTCACCCGGTCCCCGGCCCGGAGATAGTCCTCGGGGGGTGCGTTCTTGTGGACGTACCGAGCGAGCACGGTCGGGTCCGTCGTCTCCAGCCCGAGCGCGACCTCGAGTTCGCCCGCGAACGCCTCACGCAACGGCTCGAGGGCCGTCCCGGTAGCGAACTCGGGCAGGGTCTCGAAGAGCATCCGGCGGGCCCGGCCCGAGAAGGCACGGACGAACTCGCGCCGGCTCTCGGGGTCGACCTCGCGGTCGTCGAGGAAGCTGCCGGAGGTGTAGACCTTCACGTACGGCTCGCCCCGGTACCGGCGAAGGGCCCGCGCGAGCTGTTCGGCGAGCTCCTCCGGTGTCGCGGACCGACCGAGCGTGTCCTTGGCGTAGCCGCACATCGAGCAGCCCTTGCTGTCGGCCCAGTAGCAGCCCCGGGTCTTCAGGATCAGAACGAACGCCGAGACCCGTTCGGGGCCGATCGCCTCGGCTTCGACCCACTGGTTGACGTACCGGCGAGCGGCGTCCGGTCCGGCGGGCGAAGGGCGGCGGTCGTGCGCGACGGTACGCGCGAGCGTCGGGCCGCTCACGGCTCCTCGATGTCCAGCTGCACCCGGTCGTCGTCGTGAAGTCCGAGGGCGTCCCGCAGGCAGTCGGCCGCGACGAACTCGACGACGTCCTGGTAGTGGGTCCGGTCGGGGTGGATCAGGTGGCACGGATGTCCGTTCATCCGCGCCGGAAAGCAAGAAGCGCCGCCGAACGTGCGGCCGCTCGCCTGAAAGCCGTCGATGCGAAGCCCCCGCCAACTGCCGACGAGGTCGACCTTGCGGAGCGCCGG
>JASHUL010000140.1 GCA_030039995.1 Thermoplasmata archaeon | reverse complement strand
GCGCTGCACCTCGAGCAGGGTCTCGGGGTCGAGCACCCGGACGAGCACGTCGTGGACGTCGTACGGCGCGTTCGCGTCCTCGGGGACCGTGCGGGCCAGCTCGGACGCCGCGGAGTCCGGGGGCGCGACGGCGGGGGCGACCGGCGACTCCTCGAGGTTGTTGAGCGGCAGGTAGGCGAGCAGTCGTCGCGCCAGCTGGAGCGCGTCCGCGTCGGACGCCGTGGTGAAGTGGGAGACGCCGCTCATCGTCGCGTGGGCGTCGGCGCCGCCGAGCGCGTCCATCGTGACCTCCTCCCCGGTCACCGCGCGCACGACGTCGGGCCCGGTGATGAACATCTGGCCGGTCCCCTCGGCCATGATCACGAAGTCGGTGATCGCGGGCGAGTAGACGGCGCCGCCCGCGCACGGACCGAGGATAAGCGAGATCTGGGGGACGACGCCCGAGAGGTTGACGTTCCGGAAGAACACCTCGCCGTACCCTCCGAGGCTCATCACCCCCTCCTGGATCCGCGCGCCTCCCGAACCGTCGAGGCCGACGATCGGCACCCCCGCCTTGCGGGCGGTCTCCATCACCTTCACGATCTTCATCGCGTGCGCTTCGCCGAGGGCGCCCCCGAAGACGGTCGCGTCCTGCGCGAACGCGCAGACCGGGCGACCCTCGACCTCGCCCCACCCGGTGACGACCCCGTCCCCGGGGGGTCGACGGTCCGCGAGCCCGAATTTCTCGACCCGGTGGGTCACGAACGGGTCGACCTCGGTGAACGTCCCGGGGTCGAAGAACGTCTCGAGGCGCTCCCGCGCCGTCAGCTTGCCCGCGGATCGGTGCTTCTGGACCCGCTCGGCGCCGCCCCCCTCTCGGGCCTTGCGCTTGAGCACGGACCAGCGGTCGAACGCGTCGCTCATGCGACCCCTTCCACGCGAACGTCGCCGGCTCTTATGCGCAACCGATGGGGGCCCTGGTCCAGGAGCAGCTCTCCTTCGTCGCCGAGACCGGCGATCGTCCCGGTCGTCGCACCGTCGATCGTCGCCCGACGGCCGACCCCGAAGAGGACCGCTCGACATCGGTCCCGGATCGTGGCGACCCCGTCCGGGGACCGGAGGGTGGTGGCGGCGGCCGCGGCCGCTTCGACGACCCGTCGCTCGACCTCGTCCAGCGACGGCGGCGGGCGGACGAACTCCGCGAGCGACGCGGCCCGCGACCGGACCCCCTCGGGGAGCTGCGCGATGTCCGTCGTCACGTTCAGTCCGACCCCGGCTACCTCGGCCCATGCGCTCCCCGACGTCGCGATCCGGTCCACCAGGACCCCTCCGAGCTTCCGGGCCGACCCGGCCGGAGGGACGACGACGAGGTCGTTCGGCCACTTCACCCCGAGCGGCACCGGGTACTCTCGCGAGAGCGCGCGGGTCAGCTCGGTGCCGAGCGCGAGCGGGACCCACGGGGCGCGTTCGACGGGGGTCCGGAGCACGACCGACAGGTACAGGCCGCCGTCGGGCGACGCCCACGAATGGTCGAGGCGCCCTCGGCCCGAGCGCTGACGGCGGGCCACGACATACGTCCCTTCCTCGGCCCCGGCGCGGGCGAGCTCGATCGCCCGGTCCTGGGTCGACGCGACCTCCTCATGGAACTCGCGTCGGCCCGGCATCCGCCCGCTCGGGCCTCCGAGCGGACGCGGCGCTTAACCCTTCGGCCGGCGCGCGTCGGCCTTTATCCCGCCGCCCGCCTCCCCGGTGCGTGACCTCCATCGAAGAACTGCTCCGCGCGACCGCGGCGCAGGTCGAACCCGAGGTCCAGAAGCAGCTGAAGGGATTCCTCGGGGCGATCGTGCGAAACTACCTGCCGCAGGACTGGGTGTTCCGGACCGAACACGAGGTCGTGACGCTGCGGGTCGATGTCACCGGCCACGCGAGCGTGGAGGCGGGGGCGTCCGCCCGGCCGGACGTCACGGTGAAGATCCCGCACGACCGGCTCGCGGCCGCGCTGACGACCCGGGACCGCGCCAAAGTTCCCCCGGGACCGATCGACGTGACGCCGCACACCGCCAAGGGAAAGGCGGCGTTCGACTACCTGCGCGCGCGCATCGGCCTCTAGCGTGCTCACCGCGCGTGAGCAACCCTCTTCCTGCCGTCCGCCTCCGTTCGGACCGGAGGCGGGACGGGGTGAGCGACGGCGCGGCGGAACTCCCCGGAGGGCCGTCGCCGGCAGCGACCTCCCCCGCGCCCAGCTACCTTCGCACGCTCTCGAGCCGGCCGTTCTTCCTCCTGTGGTCGTCCCTGCTGATCTCGCAGTCCGGCGACTTCGTCTTCGACGTCGCGCTCGTCTGGCTCGTCTACGCGACGACGGGCTCGGTCGTCGCGGTCTCCTACGTGCTCGTCGCGGCGACCGTCCCGTCGGTCGCCTTCGGGCCGATCCTCGGGGTCTACGTCGACCGCTGGCCCCGCCGGACGATCCTGATCGTGACGAACCTTCTCGAGGGCGGGCTCGTCGCGGGGCTCGCGACCGCGGTGCTCGCCCACTCCGCGACCCTGCCGCTGATCCTCGTCGTGGTCTTCGCGCTCGGCGTCGGCCAGCAGTTCGTCCGAGTGACGTCGAACGCGCTCATCCCCCAGACCGTCGAGAAACACGACCTGTCGTCCGCGAACGGCTTGCTCACGCTGTCGGGCAACTCGATCCAGATCGTCGGCCTGGCGATCGGAGGGGTCGTCGTCGCCCTGTTCGGCGCGACGCTCCCGATCGTCTGGGATGCCGCGTCGTTCGTGCTGGCGGCCGCGATCCTCATGGCGATGTCCGCCCTCGTCGGGCGCCCGGTGCCGGAGGACGGGCCGGCCCCGGCCGGCTTCGGTGCCCAGTTCGCGGAAGGGTTCCGCTATGTCGCGAGCCAACGGTTCCTGCTCGAGGTCATCGCGATCGGCGTCGTCGTCAACTTCGCGGGGAACGCCGCGTTCACCCAGTGGGCGCCGTACGCGAGCCGGGTGCTGCACGGCGGCGCGACCACGTTCGGTCTCCTCGGGGCGATGATCGCCGGGGGAGCGATCGCCGGCGCGCTGCTCGTCGGGAAGGTGAACCTGCGTCCGGTCGCGGGCCCGGTCATCTTCCTCGGGCTGTTCGCCGTCGGGGGCTTCGTCCTCTCGCTCGGCTTCACGCGGTCGATCCCGCTCGCGCTGGCGGAGGCGTTCGGCGTGGGCGTCGCGAGCTCGGTGATCAACGTCCCGCTGCTCACCGTCGTCCAGGGGAAGGTCCCCGCCCGACTGATGGGGCGGGCGATGTCGGTCCTGCTCGCCCTGATCCTCGTCGCCGCGCCGTTCGGAGAGTACCTCTCCGGCGTGATCGCCTCGGCGACCTCGATCCCGTTCCTCTACGTCGTGATGGGCCTGCTCACGATCGTCGTCGCGGGAGCGGGGGCGCTCGCAATGCGCGACGTGCGCACCCTCACGTACTGAGCGGCCCGGCTCACCCGAGCTCGCGCAGGCGGCGCACCATCTTCACGGCGGAGCGCACCGCGTTGCCCGCGTTCTCGATCCGGTCCTGGGCCTGGAGGCGGGTCTCGCCCGGGCCCGAGATGCCCAGCCCGAGCGGCTTCCCGTACTCCACCGAGAGGTCCGCGAGCTTCCGGGCCGCCTGGTTCATCACGACCTCGTCGTGGTTCGTCTCGCCCTCGATCACGGCGCCGAGCGCGACGACCGCGTCGACGTCCGGTCGGGCGATCAGCGCCTTCACCGCGAGCGGCAGGTCGTAGACCCCGGGGGTCTTCACGACGGGGCCGAGCGTGGCGCCGAGGAACGCGACCTCCTCCTTCGCCCGCTCGAGCATGAGCAGCGTGATGTCGTAGTTGAACTCGCTCGCCGCGATCGCCACCGTCACTCCCTTTCCTTCGTTCGTTGCTTTCGGCATCGTTCTCCTCTCAGGATCGTCAGTGCGTCGGCCGGAGGGGTCCCGCGTCGCGGAACCCTTGGCGCAACCCCTCACCGGCCCGGCGCTCGAGGTCGCGCGGCCGGAACAGGAGCGCGTAGGCGTTGAGCGCGTGCTCCTCCGCGCGTCGCCGGGCGAGCGCTTCGAGGGCCCGCGGGCTCTCCGCCTCTCCTTCGAAGACGAAGCACTCGACGATCGGCTTCGCCTCGAGCACGCCGGTGAACTGGAGTCCGAGCGACGCTTCGTGCGCGCACGTGCGGTCGTACTCGGCGCGGCCCGGCATCCCGAGCGCGAGGCAGAGGTCGACCCGGTCCTCGAGGA
>JASHUL010000139.1 GCA_030039995.1 Thermoplasmata archaeon | reverse complement strand
TTCGAAACGTTCCCGATGTGGTGGTAGAGGAAGTAGCTCGCGGCGACGCCGAGGACCTGGATCGCGAGGCTGGCCCCGAACACCGCCCCCGAGCTGAGGGTCAGGGAGAGCGCCAGTTTCGGGACGGCGGGTTTGTTCCCCGGCGCTCTCGGCGTCGCGGGACTCGGTGGATCCAAGGTCGTCCGACCCACCGAGGCGAGCTAGCCCACTTAGCCCTGAGGGTCCGGTCGGAAGCGTTCGCTATCTTCCTTCCCGAGAGGTCGGGGGGAGCTCCTCCGCCCGGCGCTGCCAAAGCTCGACCCATACGCCGTCCGGGTCGGAGAGAAACACCAGCCGTTCGTCGCCCTCGGTGAACGCGGGAATCCGCACCCGACCGCCCAGCGACTCGAGGCGAGCGACCGTCGCATCGAGATCGTCGACGCGAAAGCCGAGGTGATCGAGCTCGTCGCCTTCCCGATACGGCGGGTCGCCCGGATAGAAGTTCAACTCGAGCACGGCCCCCGACTCGGGGTCCTTCAGCTCCTGCCAGAGACCGCCCGCGGACATCCGTCCCTGGGGACCGAGCTTCAGCCCGAGACCGTCCGTGTAGAACCGTACGGAGCGCGCGAGGTCCCGCACCCGGATTCCGGTATACTCGAGCATGCCGAGGTCTCGGCGCGGGAATATTTGAACCGACCGTCTCCGAGGTCGGCGCCCGAGCCGCCCCCTCCGTGCGGGCGCTCCGGAGTCGAGGCTGATAGGCGCCCCGGACTTGCGGCGGAGGAGTGAACGCAGCGACCTCGGGCCCGTCGTCCGCCGGCAGCCGCTACCGAGTGGTTCTAGGTAACCGGCAGTACCGTTGGTTCCTGGGCTCCTCGAGCGCGGCGACGGTCGGGTACGAGGTCTACGCCATCTCGATCGTCTGGCTCACGTACTCCCTCTCCCACAGCTTGTTCGATGTCGGTGTCGTCATCGCCATCGAGTACGCCTGTTACACGCTCACGTTTCTGACCGGACCGATCGTCGACGGGGTCCGAAACCAGCGAACGATCTTCCTCGCCTCGTACCCGGTCCAGGCCGCCGCGGCGGCCGCTATCGGATTCGGGGTGATCTTCGGGTTCCTGACGATCGGCCTCCTGTTCGCGCTCGTCGCCGTGATCTCGATCCTTTGGGACATGACCTGGGCGGCGATGAACGCGGCTCCCGGGGTCCTCCTCTCGCCCGACGAGCAGTTCGCCGCGGCGGGCATCTCAGGGGTGGTCGGAGGGTCCGTCAACATCGCCGGTTACGCGTCGGGCGGGGTCCTAATCCTGCTAGTCGGGGCGGAAGGCGGAATGCTGCTCTACGCGGCCCTTCTCGCGACGGGGGCGCTCCTCTCGCTTCCGCTGCGGATCGCTCCGCCCCGTCCGGCCGAGGCGACGTTCGGTAAGAGCTTCCGCGAAGGATGGAACGTCGTCACGGGCGGAGAGGGTCGACCGTACCTTCAGCTCGCCCTGGTCGACTCCCTCCAAGGGTTCCTGACCGGCGCGGCCGCGATCCTGATCACGCTCCTGGCCGTCACTTACTACCACGGCTCGGCGGCGAGCTACAGCGTGCTGTTCGTCGCGTTCATCCTCGGCGGAGTCGCCGCGGGCTTGGCCCTCGGCCAGTGGAATCCGCGCGGCGTGGTCGGCCACGTGATGGCGTTCGCTCTCGGGATCGGCGGCATCGCCTACCTGCTCACGGTCGCGCTCCCCCACGCGCTCGCCCTCGGGGCGGTCGCGTGGGCGGCCGTGGGATTCGCGAGCGCGGCGTACGTCAGCGCCAAGTACGCGCTCTACCGCGGGTCAATCCCCGCGCACCAGCTGGGTCGCTTCGTTTCGAACATGTACCTGCCCGGCGGGTTCGCGAGCGTGCTGGGAGCGGTCATCCTGAGCTGGGTCGCGTCGTTCGGGCACCCGCTCGTCCTCGGCGAGATCGCGGGCGGCCTCCTGCTCGCCTCCGGGGCGCTCGCTCTCGCGCTGCCCCGCGTGAGGGGCTTCCGCTACTGACCCGGCCGCCGTCCCGGCGGAGAGAGGTGGGAGCAGGGGGATTTGAACCCCCATATGCGGGTCTCTCCGCGCGCTCCAGTCAATCGTCACGGGGACGCGTGACGCGTCCCTCCGCAGACCCTAATCGCCGGACGCGGTCGGCCGCATCCTGACTGGAGCCCGCTGGTCTGCCAAGTTAGCCTATGCTCCCTCCGGACGAGGGTCAACCTTCCAAGAGATATTCTTTGTCGTGCGGGCCCCCCGAACTCCCGGGAGGCCGTCCCGAGGGGGGTGGTGTTCGCGCAACCCTTATGTGAAAGTTGGTTTGTCCGCGTTCCAATGTCCTTGAATCGAGAGCCGTCTCCGCTGGCCCCGGGTCCGAAAGGAGTTTCCCTCGCCGTCTTTGCGGTCGCGCTGCTGGTCGTGGCGGGGATCGCGGTCGCGGGCACCGCGGTCTACTACGCCACGCGGACTACGGCACCGGCCGGGAGCCTCACCGTGACCGACGACCTCGGTCGCACGGTGACGGTCCCTCGGGACCCCGCCCGGGTCGTCGTGCTGTCCCCGAGCATCATGGATTCCATGTACCGACTGGGGTTGCGCTCCCACGTCGTGGGGGTCGACTGCTACGCGCCGGCGTTCGGAGGGTTGACCGCGGACTACTCGTCCGATCAGATCGCGCTCTGGAACCTCTCGCAGTCGATGTGCGTACAGATCGCCCCGACCCTGAACGCGGAGGCGCTGCTCAACGATTCGGCCCAGCTGGTCCTCGCGTCCACGATCGTATCGGTCGCCGACGTCGAGGAGATCAGCACGACCTATGGGATCCCGGTCGTGATGCTCCAGCCGCCCACCCTGAGCGGCATCGAGATCGACGTCACCCTGCTCGGAACCATCTTCGGCGTCGGCACGGCCGCCTCCCAGCTCAACGCCGAGCTCCAGGTCGGGCTCGCCTCGGCCGCGTCCCTGCAAGCGAACCTGACCGACAACGGGACGCCGTTCCCGACCGTCCTCGTCACGTACTCCACGGACGAGAACGGCTATTGGACGTTCGGCCCCGGCACGTTCGGGGAGTCGCTCATTGAGCTGGCGAGCGCGACGAGCATCTCGGCGAATTCCACCCTGCCGTACCCCGAGCTCGCCGGCGAGACCGTGCTCATCGCCAACCCCGACTACCTCGTCTACGGGACGGGGTTCGGACTGAACCTGACGTCCTACCAGAGCGCGCCGTTCTGGTCCGACCTCTCGGCGACGCAGGACGGCCACGCGATCGGCCTCGATTCGAACTTCCTCACCGAGCCGGACCCCACGATGATCCTGGAGGGGCTGCCGGCGCTCATCGCGGTCTTCCACCCGAGCGGCTCGACGTAACGACGTGAGCGGAGGCGCGACGTCGACGGACGCCCCGCCCCCGCCGCCCGCGCGGCGCCGTTCGGTCTGGCTCGCCGCCCTGCTGCTCGTGACGGCGGCCGTGCTGCTCTTCTCTCCGTTGGTCGGGTCGATCGACATCCCGCCCTTCCGCGTGCTCGAGATCGTCCTCTCGGGCGGTGGGGCGTTCTTCAACCCGTGTGCCGGCGCGGGCCCCGTCTGCGGCCGCGAAGTGATCGCGGTCTGGCAGGGCCGGGTGCCCGAGGTGCTGCTCGCGGTGGTGGCGGGAGCGGCGCTCGGGATCTCGGGTGGGGCGCTCCAGGGCATCTTTCGGAACCCGCTCGCGGACCCGTACCTGCTCGGAATATCGACCGGCGGCACCCTGGGCGCGGCGTTCGTCTTCGTCCTCAACGTCGGCGTGACCGACGCGGACCTCGTCCTGCCGCTGCTCGCGTTCACGGGGTCGGTGCTCACCGGGCTCGCCATCCTCGCGGTCGCCCGGGGCCGCTACGGTTCGGTCGAGACCCTCTTGCTCACCGGCGTCGCGCTGAACGCCTTTCTCTCCTCGATCCTGACGATCGTGCTGCTCTACAACCCCGTGGGGAGCATCCAGGTGACGTTCTGGCTGCTCGGGGGACTCGGAGGGGCGAGCTGGACGCGGGACGGGATCGCGTTCGGAGGGATCCTGGTCGCCGGCAGCTTGATCGCGATCTACGGACGGGAGGTCAATCTGCTGCAACTCGGGAACGACGTCGCCCAGAGCGCCGGCGTCGATGCCCGGGCGGTCCGCACCCGTATCCTCCTGCTCGCGTCGCTCGCGACCGCCGTCGCGGTCGCGTTCACCGGGGTGATTGGCTTCGTCGGTCTCGCCGCGCCGCACGTCGTGCGGCGCGTGGCCGGCAGCGATTATCGGATCGTCCTCCCCGGGGCCGCGGTCGTCGGGGCGGCGTTCCTCGTGGCCGCCCGGGACGGCTCCTACGTCTTCTCGTACCTTGCCGTGGGCGGCGGGACGGTCCTCCCAATCGGTATCTTCACCTCGCTCGCGGGCGCTCCGTTCTTCTTCCTCCTGCTCTTTCGGCGGCGCCGGCTGACGACCATGGGGGCCTCGTGAGCGAAGCTCGCGGACCCGCGGTGCCGCTGCGGATGCGCGACGTGACCGTCCGTTACGGGGAGCTGGCCGCACTGCGCGACCTCTCGCTCGACGTGCAGACCGGGGAGTTCGTCGCGCTCGCCGGACCGAACGGGTCCGGGAAGACGACCCTCCTGCGGGTCC
>JASHUL010000138.1 GCA_030039995.1 Thermoplasmata archaeon | reverse complement strand
AGCGGGACCTCGAGCAGCGAAGTGATCTCGGGCGGGTCCTCGCCGAAGCCGAAGCCGTCCCGGTTCAACCACACGGCCCTCAAGCCGGCGGCCCGCGCGGCCTTCGCGTCGGTGTAGGCGAGGTTCCCCACGTAGAGCGCGTCGGCCGGGGCGACGGAGAGTCGACGCACGGCGCGCAGGAAGATCTCCGGGCTCGGCTTCTCCACGCCCTCGGTCCCGGAGCTCACGATCCGGTCGAAGTAGCCGAGGATCCCGACCCGGTCGAGGATCTGCCGGACCCGCGCCTCGCTCGTGGAGTTCGAGACCACGCCGAGGGCTCGATGCTCGCGCTTCAGCTGGTCGAGGCACCGACGGGTGTCGGAGAAGAGCGGCGTCGGGGTCGGGCTCTGGCGCTGCAGGGCGCAGAACTTCCCGACCGTGCTCTCGGTCACCTCCTTCTGCGCCGCCCGCGACAGGGTCCGTTGCCAGAACTCGACGATCCGGGCCTCCGGGTCCGGGTTCGCAGGCTCGGCGTCGGTCTCCGTCTGGATCTCCTGGTAGGCGTGGGCGAGCTCGTCCGGGTCGAAGTCGAGGTAGAGCTTCTTGGCCCGGTCGGTCCAGGTTGCGAAGTCCCGCTCGTCGACCAGCGTCCCTCCGAGGTCGAAGAGGACGGCGCGGATCCGGATGTGGTCGTCGCCCACGGACGCAACACCGGCCCCGAAGCCTTAGGTTGTGCGGTCGGATGCGCTATCTCCGTGTCGACGCCGAGCGATTCGTCGCGCGTCCCGGAGCCGTCGACCCCACCGGCCCCGCGCCGGACCTGCTACCTCAGCCGCCGGCGCGGGTGGATCGACCCGGACCAGCCGCGACGTCCCACATCCGAGGTGAACCTGCTCGCGGTCGCGCTGAACTCCCGGGTCTGGACGCTCGACACGGCGTGGGACGCGATCTTCCGCTACCCGGCGCCCCGGCCGTTCACGCTCGCGTTTCGCAAGGCGATGACCCGGACCCCCCTCTCCGACCCCGAGATCGCCCGGATCCAGGAGGTCGCCCGGATGCTCCGGATCGACCTCGTGGTCCAGGAGTGAGCCCGGCGCCCGCGCGCCCCGATCGCGTTCGGACTACGCCGCGCTGACCGAGACGATGTCGGTGTGGCGCAGGAGGATCGCCCGTGCGACCTTGAGGTTCTTGCCGGCCTTGCCGATGGCGCGCGCCTTCCACGCCGGGTCGACCGTGACGGTCGCGTGGCGTCCCTTGCCCTTCGGCGCGAAGTCGACGCGCTTCGGGCTGTACCAGTAGAAGATGTTCCGCACGAGGGCCTCCGGGTCGTCCGCCCACTCGACGACCTGGATCTCCTTCTTCAGCATCCCCTTGAGGCGGTCGACGAGGACCCCGCCCGGACCGACCGCCTTGTGGATGTCGCCGGGGTAGACGAGGAAGACGAGCTTGTCCTCGGCCGCGAGGCAGTCCTTGACCCGCGCTCCGGTCCGTTCCTCGAAGAGCCGGATGTAGCCGAGGGTCTCGGTGTCGAGCGCGATCTCGGCCATCGGAAGGGGTTCTCCCGCGGGGGCGCTACGTCTCGAGGGTGAGGATCGCGCTCGATCCGGGGTCGAGGACCGCCATCGCGCTGATCGGGAACGGCCGGCCGCACGCCTGCCCGAGATCGACCGCGGTCCCGTCGTAGTGGTAGATCGGCACCTTGCCGATCGCCCGCTCCTTCGTGAGCTTGAGGTCCGGGCAGGTCCGCGCGACGATCAGGAGCCTCGCCTTCTTCTCCTCGACCGCGGCCCGCGTCTCCGTGAGCCCGATGCGGACCGTCCCGGTCTCGAGCGCCACCTTGAGGGCGTGCGCGAGGTCCATCCTACGCCGCCTCCTTCACCGGCTCGGCGGGCTTCACCGCGGCCGTGGCGAGCGGGCGGTAGACGAGGTTGACCGCCCCGGTCCCGAGGGTGATCGGCTGGCCGACGATGATGTTCTCGGCGACCCCCTTCAGCTCGTCGACCTCCCCCGTGATCGCGGCGCGGAGCAGGTGCGCCGCCGTGATCTCGAAGGCGGCCCGCGCGAGGACGCTCGTCTTCTTCCCCGAGATCCCGTGCCGCCCGATCGCGCGGATGTCCCCCTCGTTCGTCATGACGTCGGAGACGAGCATCAGGTGCCGGATGTCGACGCCGAGGCCCTGCTCGGAGAGCGTCCTCGACGCCTCGAGGATCAGCGCCGCCCGGGCCGCCTCGATCCCGTAGACCTTGTAGATCTCGAAGACCGAGTTCGTCGTCGTGCGGACGCCGTCGACGCCGGCGATCTCGAGCACGCCGTCGAGGTTCGACCCCTCGGTGTAGATCACGTACTCGTCCTTCTCCTTCCGGATCAGGGCGCGGCGGATCCCGTCGACCCCCTTGATCTGGATCCCCTTCGCCTCCTCGCTGGCGATCAGGAGCTTCTTGAACGGCATCTCCTCGACGAGCTCCTCCTTGCGGGTCTTGGTCGCGCCCTCGACCGCCTCCTTGAGGTGGATCTCGAACGACCGGGTCTCCCCCGAGCCGCTCCCCGGCTTCACGACGAACAAGCGCGGGTCGAGGGTCTCCGCGAGC
>JASHUL010000137.1 GCA_030039995.1 Thermoplasmata archaeon | reverse complement strand
GCCCCTTGAAAGAAAACGGCTAAAACCCGAACGCTCGTGATTACGGGTGTTCGCATGTCCGCGCAGGCGTCCGAGCTCCGCAGTCCCGACTGGTTCCGCTCGGTCGTGTTCTACGAGCTCCCGATCCGGTCGTTCTTCGATTCGAACGGCGACGGGATCGGGGACCTTCCGGGCGTTCGCGCGAAGCTGGACTATCTGACGGACCTCGGCGTGGGCGGGATCTGGCTCTTGCCGTTCTATCGCTCGCCCTGGAGGGACGACGGATACGACATCTCGAACCACTACGAGATCGACCCGCGCTTCGGGACGGTCGCAGACTTCGATGCCCTGATCGGGGACGCCCACGGACGGGGCCTTCGGGTGATCGGTGACCTCGTCACGAACCATGTCTCCGACGAACACCCCTGGTTCCAGGAAGCGCGACGATCCCGAGACGCGCCGCACCGCTCCTGGTTCCTCTGGTCGGACACCGGGACCGAGTTCTCCCGGGCCCGAAGGATGTTCCCGGACTACGAGCCGTCCAACTGGACGTTCGATGAGGTCGCGGGGCAGTACTACTTTCACCGATTCTTCGCGACGCAGCCCGACCTGAACTACGACACCCCGGCGGTCCACGACGAGATGTTCCGCGTCGCCCGGTTCTGGCTCGGCCACGGTCTCGACGGCTTCCGCTGCGACGCGGCCCCGTACCTCTACAAGCGGGAGGGTACCACCTGCCAGAGCCTGCCCGAGACCCACCGGTTCTGGCACGACCTGCACGCCATGATGGAATCCGAGTTCCCGGGGACGGTGCTCGTCTCGGAGGCGAACCAGACGATCGCCGAGACCGTGGCGTACTTCGACCACGGAGAGGAGTTCCCGATGGTCCTGCATTTTCCGATCATGCCGAACTTCTACCTCGGGCTCGCGGAGAACAATCCGAAGCGCGTGCTGGACGTCCTCCGCGCCACGCTTCCGTCGGCGCCCGAGAACGGGGCGTGGGCGTACTTCCTCCGCAACCACGACGAGCTGTCGCTCGAGCAGGCGAGCGAGGACGAGAAGGCGCTCTTCTTCCGGTACTTCCCACTGCCCCCGGGGGCCCGCGTCCACAACGGGGTCCGACGCCGGCTCGCGCCGCTGGTCGGCGGGGAAGACGGCTCGGTGCTCCTGCTGACCGCGCTGATCCTCGGACTGCCCGGAAGCCCGTTCTTGTACTACGGCGACGAGATCGGGATGGGCGACCGCATCGACCTTCCCGACCGGGACGCGGTCCGGACGCCGATGCAGTGGGAGAACGCTCCGAGCGCCGGGTTCTCGACCCTCCCCCCGGACGCCCTCACCCGCCCGCTCGTGACGGACCCCCCGTTCGCGCCGGCCGCTCGCAATGTCTCCGACCAGGAGCTGAACACGCGGTCGCTGCTCTGGCGGGTCCGCACGCTGCTCCGGATCCGGGCGGCGCACTCCGCCATCTTCAGCTCCAACCTCTACGAGGGCATCGACCTCGGGGGAGCTCCCGTGCTCGGCTTCTGGCGGCCGAACGCGGAGTACAGCGTGCTGTGCCTCTACAATTTCGCGACGGAGCCTCAGAACGGTTCGATCGCGCTTCCCGGGTCGGTCTGGGCCTCGCCGGTCGAGCTGTTGCGCGGGGGACTCGCGTCGACGGTGGCCGACCACACGTTCCGCTACCGGCTCGCGCCCCGCGGCTTCTCCTGGACGATGTTCCTGGCCCGGCGCCCTCCGGCGCCGCGCCCCTCGGCGTCCTAGTGCGACGGAGGGTGGCGTTCCGGCCGTCCGCTCTCGGTCGTGCCGCCGTCCCCGCCGGGGCCCCCCTGGAAGAACACGTGGCGGTTCACGGTGTAGTGGACCTCGGTGCCGATATCGACCGAGCGCAACGACCGGAGGTAGATGCGCAGTCCGTTCGCCGTCGTGCACAAAAGGTAGGTGAAGTCGCCGACGCGCTCCGCGACCTGCACGGTCGCCGATTCGCTTCCGGCGGGGGAGACCTCCGCCCACTCCGGCCGGAACCCCATCGACCCCGCCGCGCCCGATTCGGTCCAGGGAATGTAGTTCATCGGCACGTCGCCGACGAAGTCGCCGATCCACCGCGTCGCGGGCGTGTCGTAGAGCTGGCCGAACGGACCGATCTGCTCGAACACCCCGTGGTGCAGGACGCCCGTCCGGTCGGAGAGGACCTCGGCCTCCTTCTGGTCGTGCGTCACGAAGAAGAACGTCTGGCCGAGGTCGCGCTGGATCTTCTTCAGCTCCGCCCGCGCCGCGAACCGCACGCGCGCGTCGAGATTGGAGAGCGGTTCGTCCAATAGGAACAACGTCGGGTTCCGCACGATCGCCCGCGCGAGGGCGACCCGCTGCTGTTGACCGCCCGAGATCTGGTTGACCCGGCGGTCGAGGATCTCGGAGATGCCGAGGGTCTTCGCGACGTCCCGGACCTTCGGCTCGATCTCCTCGGGAGGGAAGTACTGCATCTTCAGCGGGAACGCGATGTTCCGGTAGACGTTCATGTTCGGGTAGAGCGCGTAGTTCTGGAACACCATCGCGATGTTCCGCTTGTTCGGCGGCAGGTCGGTCACGTCCTTCCCGTCGATCCGGATCGTCCCCGAGTCGAGCGTCTCGATCCCCGCGATCATCCGAAGGAGGGTCGACTTCCCCTCACCGGACGGGCCGAGCAGCACGAAGAACTCCCCGGCGTCGACGTCGAGCGAGACGTCGTCGGCGACCAAGAGGCGGCCGAACTGTTTCGAGACCCGGTCCAGCTGGAGTTTGACGGTCATCCCCGCACCCCCACCGTGAAGTCCTCCCCTTTGAGATACTTCTGGAGGAAGACGGTGAGCACGATGACGGGGACGGTCGCGATGAACGAGAA
>JASHUL010000136.1 GCA_030039995.1 Thermoplasmata archaeon | reverse complement strand
GCTCGCGATGACCGGCTGGCGGATCGGGTACTTGGTCGCCCCGACGGCCCTCGCGCCGGACCTCAACAAGATGCACTACCACATCATGGCCTGCCCGCCGACCCCGGCGCAGGTCGGCGCCCTGGCCGGACTGACGTCGAGCGGGAAGGCGGTGCGTGCGATGACCCGGGAGTTCCGGGCCCGTCGGGACCTCGTGGTCCGCCTCCTCCGTCGGATCCCGGGGGTCGAGGTGATCCCTCCGTCCGGAGCCTTCTACGCGTTCCCGCAGTTCGACTGGCTGCCCTCGACGTCCGAGATCGCGCTCGCGCTCGTCCAGCGCGGGGTGATCACGACGCCGGGGGAAGCGTTCGGCTCCTTGGGCGCGCATCACCTCCGGATCTCGTTCGCGGCCTCGCGCGCGAACCTGGAGGCGGGGCTCGCGATCCTCGCGAAGTACGGGGCCGAGGTCGGACGTCCGTGATCGCCGGGCTCGTTGGCCTCGCGTTCCGGGTGATCGGCCGATTCCGTTCGGGCGCGGCGGGCCGAGACCTGGCCGCGGTCGGCGCGGAGCTCGGACGGCTCGAACGGAACCGACCTTAGTCGGCCGTCACTTCGCGGTACAGCGCCCGGATCCGCGCGGTCGTCACGCCCCAGTCGAACGACCGCACCCGCTCCGTGGCGGCCTCGACCCGACGACGCGTCTCGGTGGGCTCGTCGTCCAGCGCGCGCAGCGCCGCGGAGAGCGCCTCGCCGTCGCCGTAGGGGACGAGACGACCGCACCGTCCCCCGTCGAGCACTTCGGTCACCCCGCCGACCGACGTGGCGACGATCGCCGTTCCGGCCGCCATCGCCTCGAGGAGCACCAGCCCGAACGCCTCGTACTCGGACGGCAGCACGAGCGCGTGGGCGGCACGGACCACGCTGCGGTAGAGGCCCGGCTCGTCGACGTGACCGAGGAAGACGACCGTGCGCGAGAGCCCGAGCGAGCCGGCGAGCGCCTCGAGGTGCGCCTGCTGGCCCCAGTCCCTTCCCATCAGGACCAGGGGTCGCCGGTGCGCCGGGTCGAGCGCGGCGATCGCCCGCAGGAGCGCCGGGAGCCCCTTGTTCGGGGCCACCCGGCCGGTGAAGAGGTAGTAGTCGCGGGGCAGCACGCGGGGTAGGGGAGGATCCTCCGCCGGGTGCGACCATGCCGCGAGGTCGATCCCGGGCGGGATCACCCGGATCCGGTCGGCCGGCGCGAACTCGCGGAGGCACCGGGCCTCGAGCTCGGTCTCGACGACGAGCGCTCGCGCGACGCGGTACGCGGTCGCTCCGAACCCGACGTCCTCCAGCCGGAGGAGCGCGCGCTTGTGGGACGGCTCGCGTCGGTCGGCCGGGTGGTAATGGGTCGAGACGACCAGCGGGATGCGCCGGCGCTCGGCGACCGCCGCGGCTTCGAGCACGTGGCCGTACCGGTGCGAGTGCGCGTGAATGACGTCCGCGCCGCTCTCCGAGAGCGCGTCGACCAGCCCGATCATGATCGGGAGCGTGACGCCGGGGATCAGCCGCTTGCGGACCGGGAACCGGCGCACCGGGACCCCGTCGACCTCCGGCCGAAAGTCGGTGCGGACCTCCCAGCGCCCTTCGTCGTAGAGGTCGCTCGCGAACACCCGGACATCGTCGCCTTCCGCACGGAGACGCCGGGAGAGCTCCCGCACCATGGTCTCGACGCCGCCGGGAGCGTCGAACCGCAGGGAGACCTGGACGACCCTCACCGGGCGACGACCTCCCGGTAGATCCCGTCCAAGCGGTCGACGAGGCGGTCCCAGGTGTAGCGGGGCACGACCTCGGTCCGCCCGTGGCGGCCGAGGCGCCGGGCGAGCGCGGGGTCTCCCCAGAGTCGGGCGAGCGCCGCCGAAAGGGCGGGTACGTCCCCGGGCGGCACGAGCAGTCCCGTACGCTCATCCTCAATGAACTCGGGGATCCCACCGACCCGCGAAGCGACGACCGGGGTCCCCTGCGCCAGCGACTCGAGCAGCACGAGCCCGAACGCCTCGTACTCGCTCGGAAGGACGGTGAACCGGGCGTCCCGGTACGCGGCGGCGAGCAGCGCTTCGTCCGCGAGGTGACCGAGGAAGCGGACCCGTCCCTCGAGGCCGAGCCCCTTGGCCCGGTCCTCGAGCGTCGCCCGCATCCCTCCGTCCTCCCCGACGAGGACCAGTTGGGCGGTCGCGTCGTCCCGCGCGAGCGGAGCGAACGCGGCGAGGAGCTCGACGAGGCCCTTGTTCGACGCGAGCCGACCGACGAAGAGGACGTACGGTCCCGGCAGCCCCAGCCGGTCCGGGAACGTACCGGCGGCCTCGGGCGGGTCGGGGAGCGGGGAGTAGCCCGGCGGCACGATCTCGACCGGGGGGAGCCCGAGTCCGAGCTCGCGGAGCAGCCGTTCCTCCTCGTGGGTCTGCACGAGGACCCGCGACGCCGCGCGGAGCACGGGACCGGCAAGCCGCCGGTCGTAGAAACCGCGGATCCGATGCCGCAGCCACCCACCATGGATCGACCAGATCGGGTGGAAGTGCGCGGTGAGAACGAACGGCGTGCCGGTCCGGTCGCGGTGGCGGCGCGCGACCGCGACCTGGTTCGTTCCGTACGTGTGGGCGTGCACGACCTCGGGCTTGTCGCGGGCGAGGGCGCCCGCCAAGCCTCGGAAGAACGGATAGTGCAGCTCTCCGGGCAGCGACCAGACCGGAAGCCGGTGCACCTGCCCGAAGGACGTGTGCTCCTCGCGAGGCACCTCGGCGCCGAGCCGTTGCATCGGGAACTCGCGGTAGAGTTCGCTCGTGTAGACGTCGACCGAGTGGCCCCGGGCCCCCAGGCGGCCCGCCACCTCGGCGACGTGACGCTCCACCCCGCCGGGGCCCGGCGGGTATCGGGTCGAGAGCTGGGCGACCTTCACGGACCGCGATGTATCGCTCCCCTTACTTGACCGCGAGGGCGGGACCGCCGAGCGGCTAGGAGAGGGACTTCATGGCGGCGAGCCGCTGCGCGTACTTCTTGTAGACCTCGGTCGCCCGGGCCACGGACTCGATCTTGACGTACTCGTTCGCCTGGTGCGACAGCTCCTCCTCACCCGCGCCGAAGATCACGACCCGCGGGTTCACCTGGGTGTAGTGGACGGCTTCCGACGCGTGCACGAGCACGGCGTTCTCGGCCTGCGCGACGTCGCGCAGCACCTTCACGTGCTCGGCGTTCGGGTCGATCTGCACCGCCGGCATCGACAGGATGCGCCGGAGCGTGAACGGCGTCTTGATCCGGCGGAGATGCTCCTCGATCTCGTGGTAGAGCTGGTCGGGGGCGTACGGCGGCGGGAATCGGATGTCGACCTCGGCGGTCGCCTTGTTCGGCACGACGTTGAGCCGGGTCCCCCCGTTGAACGTGCCGATGTTGAGGGTCACGGTCCCGAGCTCCGGATGCGCGATCCGGCCCTTGAACGACTCGAGACCCCGGAGGATCCGCATCATCTTGCCGATCGCGTTCTCCCCGAGATGCGGCATCGCCCCGTGCGCGGCCTTGCCGCGGGTCTCGATCGCGAGGTCCAGCACGCCCTTCTCCGCGTACGCGACCCGGAGGCCGGTCGGCTCGCCCACGATCACCGCCTTCGCGCGCCGGAGGGGGAGCGTCTTCGACAGCGCCATCGCCCCCTGCATGGTCGTCTCCTCGTCGGTCGTGAACGCGAGGACGACGGGGATCTTCCGCGCGACGAGGTCCTGGGCCGCTTCGAGCATCGCGATCACCGTCCCCTTCATGTCCGCGGCCCCACGGCCGTACATCCGGCCGGACGCGAGCTGGCTCTGCGAGAAGCTCCAGTAGTCCCCCACGGGCGGGGTGTCGAGATGGCCGGACAGTACGACACCGCCCTGGCCGTACTCGGCAAGGAGGGACGGCGTCTGGGGGTCGCCGAACAGCGTGTTGCGCATGTGGATCTGGTCGGTGAACGACTGCACGTAGTCGAGCACCTCCTGCTTGTCGGAGAACGGGTCGCTCGGGATTTTGATCAGCTCGGCGAGCATGTCGACCATCTGGCGTTTCATCGGATCGGAGACCTCTCGCCGTTCGCAACGGTTGCCCGTGAACGTTCTCGGCGCCGGAATCGCCGGAAGCGTCTTAAAGCCCGCTGAGCGCGACCGCGGGCGGACGGCGCCTCCGACCGGCCCCACGCGCGCCGGCCGGTCAGGCGGTCGACCGTTCGGTCGGCCCGGCCCCTGCGACGTCGGAGGGCGGCGGCGTGCGGGGTGGGGCACGAGCCTCGAGCGCTGGGCGGCTGTCGGCGTTCGCCCATTGGACCGCGGCCGCGACGACGTGGCGCCGGGCGTCGAGCCGTCGGCGGAACCGCAGCAGGTCCCGGTAGATCTCCCGGATCACGTCCGAGAGCTCCCGGCTCCGGCGATAGCCGAGCGCCAGGAGCTTGTCGTGAACCGGCTGGTAGTAGTGCTCCTCGGCCTCCGTGCGGGGGTTCGGGGGGTGTTCGATCGTCGGACGGAGGTCGAACTCTCGGGCGACCTCGGCCGCGCGTTCCGCGAGCTCGTTGACGGTGTAGGCCGCGTCGAACTGGTTCAGCACGCGGTACTCGCCGGGCGCGGGCGGGTGTTCGACCGCGATGCGCAGCGACTGCATCGAGTCCTCGAGCGCGATGAACCCGCGGCGCTGTCCGCCCTTCCCGTACGGCGTGATCGGCAGTCCGAGGACCGCCTGGGCGATGAACCGGTTCAGGGACGTTCCCCACGTTTCGTCGAAATCGAAGCGGGTGAGGAGCCGGTCGTCGGTGATCTCGGGCGTCCGGACGCCGTAGATCACTCCCTGCATCACATCGGTGGCCCGGAGCTTCCAGATCCGTGCGGCGAACATCACGTCGCCTGAGTCGAACACCTTGCTCCAGTGGTACCACGACCCCGCCTGGCGAGGGAACGGCATCGTGTCCTTCCGGCCCCGATACTCGACCTCGAAGAACCCCTCGGCGATGTCGACGTTCGGGGTCCCGTACTCGCCCATCGTGCCCATCTTGACGAGGTGCGCGTCGGGGCAGGTCTCTTTCATCGCGTAGAGGAGGTGGAGCGTGCCGGTGAGGTTGCCGACCTGGGTGTCGACGGCGTGCCGGACGTCGATCATCGAGTACGGGGCGGACCGCTGTTCGGCGAGGTGAACGATCGCGTCGGGGCGTTCCTCGGCGAGCACGCGGCGCACGAAGTCGTAGTCGGCGAGGTCTCCGCGGTGGAACCCGAGCTCCCGACCGAGGACCTCCCGGACCGCGGCCTGCCGTCGGGGGAACGACGGGATCGGGGTGGCGGACCAGCTCCCGACCTCCCGGACCCGCTTGCGGGTGACGAAGTTGTCGATCCCGACGACCGAGTGCCCGCGCGCGAGAAGATGGAGCGCGAGGGGCCAGCCGGAGTAGCCGTCGACCCCGGTGATGAGGACCTTCTGGCCGCTCACGCGGTGACCATGCGCCCCCCGGTCCATAAGTTATCGGGCCGAGGGTCGGCCCTCGGAGAGCCGCACGAAACGAGTTAAACCACGGCCGTCCTCCCCGGCGCGGGAGCCTCCTCGCGAGGGACGAATGGAGTCGGCCGACGTCCGGATCGTCGACACCCGCGACGAACCGCTGAAGGGGGCGATGATGGTCATCGGCTTCCCCACCCACGGGCTCGTAGGTTCGGTCGCGGCGTCCTACCTGGTGCACACGCTCGACATGAGCCAGGTCGCCTACATGGTCAGCGAGGAATTCCCGCCGACCGTCATCATGGAGGAGGGCGTCGTCGGGGCGCCGGTCCGATTCTACGCCAGCAAACTCGTCTGCGGCGTCGACCGTTCCTGCGACCAGCTCGTGGTCGTGATCGCGGACATCCAGCCTCCGCTCGGGATGCTGAACCAGATGGGCCGCGTGCTGCTCGATTGGGCCGAGTCGAAGGGGGTCCAGCTCGTCGTGGCGGTGGAGGGCCAGCCGATCGAGGACGAGATGCGAGGGGACGCCCGGGTCGTCGCGATGGCGAACCGCGCGGCCGCTCCGCTTCTGGAGAAGTACCAGTTCCCCGCGGCGAACGGCGTGGTCACCGGGCTCGCGGGCGGGCTGCTGCTCGGGGCCATCGGGCGGACGACGCCGGTCCTCTGCCTGGTCGCCCAAGCCCACAAGGACTATCCCGACGCGCGCGCGGCCGCGAAGGTGATCGAGACCGTCAACCCGCTCGTCCCGCTGATGGTGCTCGACACGAAGCCGCTGCGCGACAAGGCGCGCCAGATCGAGGCGGAGGTGCGCAAGACCCTCCAGCAGACCCGCGAGTCGATCTCGAGCATGCGGACGGCGGAGACCGAAGGGCCGGGTGAGATGTATCGCTGATACCGCCCCCGGCACGCCGGTCGCCCATTGGCCCCCGGACCGCCCCCCGGTGAGCCTGCGGGGCTTCCGGCCGACCGACGTGCCGTTCGTCGCGGGGATCGTCGCGGACGCCCTTCGCGAGCACTACGACCCGTCGCTGTACGGCTCGCTCAGTCAGGAGTGGCCGGAGGGATTCCTGATCGCCGTGGACCCGAGCGACGTCCCGGTCGGATTCCTGCTCGGCGTCCACCAGGTCGAGGGGGAGGCCCGGATCCTGATGTTCGCGGTCGACCGGGGTCGCCGCGAGGTGGGGGTCGGGACGCTCTTGATGACCGCGTTCCTCGAACGCTGCCGCGCGCGGCGGTTCCGTCGGGTGACGCTCGAGGTCCGCGTCTCCAACGCGACCGCGATCCGGTTCTATACCCGCTTCTCCTACTCCGTGACGGACCTGTTGCGAGCCTACTACTCCGACGGCGAGAACGGCTACCAGATGGCCCGGCCGGTCGGCTGAGCTCGACCGTCCCCCCCATAGGCGCTAAAGCCTCCCGCCCCTGATTCGCCCCGATGCCGCCGACCTGGCCGACCGCGAACGAGCTGATGACGGCGCGGCCCTCGACCCTCCCGTTCGACGCCCCGATCGCCCGGGCGCTCGGGTTGATGCGCTCGGGCGGATTCCACGAGATCCCGGTCCTCCGCAAGTCTCGGCTGATCGGGATGATCACGTTCGAGTCGATCGCGCGGCGGGCGAGCTGGACGCTGAACGAGAAGGTCGAGCACCTGCTGATCCTCCCGCCGCTCGTCACGCCGACGAGCCGGTTGCCCGAGATCGCCGAGCAGTTGCTCGCGACCGGGCTGCGCGCCGCCCCCGTGGTCGGCGCCCGGGGCGAGCTCCTGGGGATCGTGAGCCGAACCGACCTCGTGCGGGCGCTCGCGACCGTTCCGGAAGCGGCGGCCGCGCGTGTCGAGGAGATCGCCCGGTCGCCCGACCTCCTGGTGCACGAGACCGACCCGGTCCGCCAGCTGATCGCCCAGGTCCGTCTACTCGAGGAGCATCCGCTCCCCGTGCTCGACCGGAAGCAGCGGCTCGTCGGAGCGGTCGGCGTGGCGGACTTGGGCTCGCTCCTCGGACGCCCGATCGCCGGTGGGAAGCGCGACGTTCGGGCCGGCCGGTCGGCGATGGAGGTACTCGTCGGTTCGATCATGCGCTCGCCCGCCGTCACCGTGCCCGTCGGGACCCCGGCGTCGCTCGCCGCCCTGCGGATGACCCAGGAGAAGGTCTCCAGCGTCTTCGTCGTGGAGGACGGCCGACCGCCCCGCACGGTGGGACAGGCCGAACTGCTCCAGCTCGTCGTCGGAAAAGGGAGGACGGGGGGCGCGCGGGGACGGGTCGAGGACGTCTACGTCGAGATCACGGGGCTCCGGGGGTCGGGGGACCCCGGCCTGCTCGCCGAGGTCGACCACCTGGTCGCCGCCGGATTGCGACGCATCGCCCAGCACGTCCACCCGACGCTCTTGAGCCTCCACTTCGCTCCGCACGCTACGCACCGGACCAGCGACCTGACGCTGGAGGCCCGCCTCCACACCGACGACGGGATCTTCTACGCGTCGCACACGGGATGGAACGTGCTGGCCGGCGTGTCGGAGCTCTTGGAGGAGCTCGACGGTCAGACACGGCGGGTGCGGGAGGCCCGGCGGCGTCGCGGACGCGCGCCGCGATCCCGGGCGGTCGACGAGGAGAGCCCCGTGGACGACCCGGAGCTCGAACGACGGATCCGGTCGGCGACCGGCGACGACGGGGAGGACGACGCATGATCCCCGGTGGCCCGCGGAATCCCCGGGAGATGGCGCAGATGATGCGCCGACTCGGCATGTCCAGCGAAGCGATCCCCGACGTCGAGGAGGTCGTCGTCCGCACCCGGACGAAGGAGCACGTCTTCCAGAAGCCGGAGGTGACGATCCTCACCGTCCAGGGGGTCCGGTCGTACCAGGTCGTCGGGACCCCGACCGTACGACCCCGCTCCGCCGATGCCCCGACCGCGGCGCCGGCGGCCGAGGTCCCCTCGGCGCCCCCGTCCCGCGGGCCCCCGGAGGACGATATCCGGCTCGTCATGGAGCAGGCGAACGTCCCCCGGGAAGAAGCGGTCGAAGCGTTGCTGCAGGCGAAGGGGGAGCCGGCCGAGGCGATCATGAAGATCCTGACCCGGGACCGGTAGGTGGACGAGCCCCCGGGGCCGGTCGTCCAGGAATGCGTCGAGGGGTACCTCTTCTCGGCCCGCCCGTTCGAGTTGCTGGTGTTTCGTCGACCGCCCTCCCGCGGGAGCCTCTGGGTACCGATCAGCGGCAAGGTCGACCCGAGCGACCGGGACCTCGACGCCGCGCTGCGACGCGAGCTCCTCGAGGAGACCGGCCTGGCCGATCCCCGACGCGTTTTCCCTCTGGACTGGCACGTCCGCTTCCGCGCGGACTCCGGCGACGTCTGGCGGCTCCACGCCTTCGGCGTCGAGGTCGCCCGCGACTTCGCCCCGACGCTCAGCACCGAGCATGACGCGTATCGGTGGGCCGCCCCCGACGTCGCCCGCGGCCTCCTCCACTACGAGGACAATCGCGCGGCCGTGGGACGTCTCGAGGAGCGCCTCGCCCCAAACGTTTAGCCGAGCTCCCGAGTCGACCGGGGACGATGCCGGCCTCCCCCGCAGTCCCCCCGCCGCCGAGCGCCGCGGTGTTTCCGGTCTGGGGACCCGCACTCTTCGCGGCCGTGCGGGCGGACGGCCGACGGCGCCTCGTGCTGCAGGTGCCGGCCGGCCTCGTGCGCAACGCGCACGACCTCGCCGCCCAGCTGCGCGAGGAGACCGGGGCCCGGGTCACGCTCGCGACCCGTGCGTGCTTCGGGGCGTGCGATTTCCCGTCGACCGACGAGTCGCCCAAAGCGGACGCGGCGGTCGTCCTCGGCCATGCACCGATCCCGAACGTGCCGCTGGCGCGCCCCACGTACTTCGTCGAGATGCGCGAGGCGGGCGGCGACCCGAGCGCGCTCGCCGCGACCATCGACCGCGGGGGGCTGCCGTCGCGCCTCGGCCTCGTGGCCTCGGTCCAGCATCTCGACCTCGTCGGCCCCCTCACCGACGCGCTGCGCCGGGCGGGGCGGACCGTCCGGGTCGGCACCGGCGACCGACGCCTCGCGTACCCGGCCCAGGCCCTCGGATGCAACTACACCGGCGCGGAGTCGGTGGCCGCGGACGTGGACGCCTACCTGTTCGTCGGGACGGGGCGGTTCCATCCGCTGGGGCTCGCGCTCGCCGTGGAGAAACCGGTCTGGTCGCTCGACCCGCTCCAGAATCTCCTCGAGCCGCCGATCGACCGTGGCCAACTCGTCCGCCGGCGGCAGCTCGCGGTCGCCGTCGCCCGTGACGCCCGCCGCTGGGGGATCCTGGTCAGCTCGTTCGCGGGCCAGAACCGGATGCCCACCGCGCTGGCGCTCCAGGAGCGGGCCCAGGCCCGCGGTCGTTCCGCCGAGATCCTCGTCTTCGACCGGCTCGACCCGCGGGACCTCGAGGGACGAGCGGTCGACGCGTACGTCAACACGGCGTGCCCCCGGATCGCGCTCGACGACGGCGACCTCTATGCGAAGCCGATGCTGACCCCGCCCGAGTTCCTGATGGCGCTCGGCGACCTCCCGCTGGAACCGTACCGATTCGATACCTACCACTGAGTCCGCACCGAAACCGAGAAGCGCTCCGGCCCGCCTCGTCCGGCCCGTGAGGGCTTCGTCGATCCTCCCGGTCGGGTTGATCGCGGCGGGCCTGGGGCTCGTAGCGCTCGCCCTCGTCCAGGGCGGCGCATCGGTCGCGATCGTCCTCGTCGTGCCGGTGCTCTACGGGCGCTCCCTCGAGTTCGTGGCGGGCGCCCTCCTCTTCGTCGCCGGCCTCTTCACGCTCCCGCTCGCGTTCGGGGCCGTAGTGTCGGTCGAGGACGGCCCGTCGGTCGGCGACGAGCCGACCGCGTCCGGCGGCTCGGGAGGCGTGGTCCTGATCGGGCCGGTGCCGATCGTCTGGGGGAGCTGGAAGGACGTCTCAACCCGGACCCGCGTCCTGCTCGCCGCCGTCGGGGCCGCCCTCCTCGTCGCCCTGGTCGTTCTGTTCCTGGCGCGGGCCGCTTAGAGGATCGCTCCGGCTTCCGTCAGGAATTTCCGGTGCACCCGGAGGTCCCCCGCGAGCTCCGGATGGAACGTCAAGCCCCAGACCGGCCCGGCGCGCACCCCGACGACCTCCTCGCCCCGCCAGGCGATCGGAGCGGCGTCCGGGCCGACCCCGAGGATCCGAGGGGACCGGATGAACACTCCCGGGAACCGTTTCCCGGGGATCCCCTCGACCCGCACCGGCGCCTCGAACGACTCGCGTTGCGTACCGTAGTCGTTCCGGCGCACCCGGACGTCGAGCACGCCGAACGTCGGGGGGTCGCGGCCGAAGGCGCTCGGAGCGAGGTCGCGCGCGAGCAGGATCAAACCGGCGCACGTCGCCAGGATCGGTAGGCCGCCTCCGATCCGCTCGCGGAGCGGAGCCCAGAGGCCCATCTCCTCGATCAATCGGGCGATCGTGGTGGACTCTCCGCCGGGCAGGAAGAGGGCCGCGACCGAATCGAGGTCGCGGGCGGACCGGACCGAGATCGTGTCGGGCACCAGCTCGCGCACGACGCGCAGGTGCTCGGGCACGTCGCCCTGGAGGGCGAGGACACCGACGTTCATCCGGCCCCGCCTCGGCGGAGCTCCTCCAGGACCTCTTTCGCGCGGTCGAACCGGACCTGATGGTCCCGAACGAGCCGCTCGACCACCCGGTCGACCTCGTCCGGCCGGGCGCCCGCGCTCACGGCCATGTTGCGCGCGTGCAGCTCCATGTGGCCCCGCTGGATCCCCTCCGTCGCGAGCGCGCGCAACGCCGAGAAGTTCTGCGCCAGGCCGACCGCGGCGAGGACTTCCCCGAGCTCGCGGGCCGATTTCACCCCGAGCACCTTGACGTTCGCTTTCGCGGTCGGGTGCACTGCGGTGGCGCCGCCGACCAGCCCGACCGGCGCGGGCAGCTCGATCGAGCCGACAAGGTTCCCGTCCTTGTCCTTCTCGTAGGTGGTGAGCGGCAGGACCACAGTCGGAGCGTCCGCTTCGCCGGCGCGCCA
>JASHUL010000135.1 GCA_030039995.1 Thermoplasmata archaeon | reverse complement strand
CCGCGCCGCTCTGCCCGTCGAGCGTGTCGAGCATCCAGGCGATGTCGCCGCGGGCGTTGGCTCCCGAGCCGCGCCAGATCGACTGCTTCGGCCGAAGGTCGGCGCCGAACGCGCCGAGGTGGTAGCCGGTGAGCGCGGTGAGGTCCATCGCCATCCACTGCCGCGCGATCACGGCCATCATGAAGATCGTGTGGTCGGCGATGACGAGGCGCCGCAGGTCGCCGAGCCACGGGAGCATCATCGACCGACGCACGGTGAGGCAACTCGTGAGCATCGGCTTCAGGCCGTTCTTGAGCTGGTTGACCTCGCCGGTCTTGAACAGGCGCAGGGGGGCGGTCGGCCCCGCGGGCGGCGGGGTGTCGGTGAACGGTCGGTAGCCGTTCGAGGCGAAGACGACCCTCGGGTCGTGGAAGATCTCGCGCATGTGGGCCACGCGCCCCGGCAGCAGCACGTCGTCATCGTCCAGCAGCACGACCGCCTCGCCCGTCGCGAGCTCGATCGCCTCCGCGATCTTGCCGCCCTGGAGCGGCTCCGACGTGAGGTGCACCCGAGCGCCCATCGCGACGAGCTCGGCGTCGAGCTCCGGGTCCCGCGAGAACTTCACGACCAGGACCTCGTCCGCCCCCTGGGCGGCGGCCGAGCCCACCGCCCGCCGAAGGTATTGCGTGCGCGTGTGCGCCGCGATCACGACCGTCACCCGGGGAGGGCCGCCGCTCGGCCGGAGGGCCTCCCCGTCCTGGACGGGCGCGAGGGGCGGTCCGGCCGTCGCGGACGTTCCTCCGCTCGGGGGGGTCGCGCTCATCGTACCTCGCCGGACGGTTCCGAGGCGCGCGGACCGATATTGACTGTGCGGTGAGACGGCAGCCCCTGGCCGGACACGCCGCGCGGGCGCTCCGCGCGGCGGCGGCCCATCGAAGCGGAAGTGTTTACGTCCGTGGGAACTCCCCTCGATGTGCGCCTCGTCTTCTGTTGCCACAGTTACTTCCCCGCCGTGGGCGGTTCGGAGCGGTTCGTCCAGGGGCTCGCCGAAGGAGCGGCCCGCCACGGACACGAAACGACGGTCGTGACCCGTCAGGACCCGGGCACCGCCGCCCGGGAGGACGTGGGCGGGGTGTCGGTCGTCCGGCTTCGGATGCGGAACTTCGCGGGATTCCACCTCCCGCGACACTACCGTGCCACCCTCCGCGAGCTTCGCCCCGACCTCGTCCATCTGATCGGCAACCGAGTTTGGGCCGCGGACTACTATCTACCGCACGCCGGCTCCTTCCCCTGGGCCCAGTTGATGACCGGGATCGGATTCTACCAGTACGAGATGCACGGCCGGTGGTGGGACCGGTGGTACTTCGAGCGGTACCTACCGCGCCGGGTCCGACATCTGGACCGATACGTCGCGTCCACCGAACACGAGCGCGACCAACTCCTCGGGTGGGGGGTCGCGCCGTCCCGGCTGTCCCTCGTCCCGCTCGGGATCCCGCTCGCGGAGTTTCCCGGAGTCCCAGCCCCGTCGGCCGCGCTCCCGGCGGAGTGGGGCGTCGCGACGCCGTTCCTCGCCTTCTACGCCGGAGGATTCTACGAGAACAAGCGGGTCGATCGCCTGGTCCGGTCGGTGGCCGCGACCGGAGGGCGATGGGGGCTGGTCGGGGTCGGGCGCGACGTCCCGGGCTCGCCGTGCTCGCGGGCCGCGGTGGAACGGCTGGCGGCGCGCCTCGGGGCACGGGCCCGGTTCGAGGAGACCATCGACCGCTCTCGATTCCTCGCGACCCTCCGGGCCGCGGACGTGGCCGTGCTCGGGAGCGCGTACGAAGGGTTCGGCCTCTTCCTGCTGGAGGCGATGGCGATGGGCCGCCCGTTCGTGGCGTATCGGACCGGCATCGCTCCGGAGCTCGCCGAGAAGGGCGCGGGCGTCGTCGTCGACACCGAGGCGGAATTCACGGACGCCCTCCGTCGGCTCGAGGACCCCGCGGTGCGGGCGCGCATGGGAACTGCGGGACGAACCCTCGCGCCGACCTACTCGCTCGAGCGGGAATTGGACCAGTACTTCGGTCTGTACGATGCGACGCTCGCCGCCCGGAGAGCCCGCCGTCCGGGATCCGCACCGTGAGCGAACCGACCATCTCGGTGGTCGTGATCGCCCATCGCCGGACGAGCTACCTCCCCGAGGCGCTCCGGTCCCTCGAGCGTCAAACCCGGCCGCCCGACGAGGTCGTCGTGGTCGAGGACAATCCGCCGTACGGACGCCCGTCGGTGGCGGTCCCCGCGCTGCCCCACGTCTGGGAGAATCGGGGAGACCTGGGGCCGGCCGGAGCGAAGTTCGCCCGGGGCCTCGCGAGCGCCCGCGGCGAGGTCGTCGCCTTCCTCGAGGACGACGACCGGTTCGTACCCGAGAAGCTCGGGCACGTCGCCGAGGTCTTCGCCCAGCATCCGGACGTCGTCTTCCTTCGCCACCGGCTCCAGTTCATCGGCCCGGACGGCTCCCCGCGGCCGCCGACCTCGCGGATCCGGTTCCATCCGGAAGGTCCGGTCCCGCCGGTGCCGAGCGCGATGTCGCGCGGTCTCATGACCCTCAACATGTCGGCGATGGCGGTCCGACGCCGAACGTACCTTCCCGCGCTCCGTTTCTACGGGGGGGAGAACCCGTCGTCCGACGTGTTGACCTACTGGCTTTCCGCGTACCTGGGGGGTACCGCGTGGTACTCGCCGCGTCCCTTGACCGAGTATCGATTTCATCCCGGCAACGTGAGCCGCACGCACGAGATCGAGGTCACGCTGCGCTCGTACGAGTTCGCGCGGACGCTCGCCGAGACGGCGCCCCCGGGGACCCCGGCCCAGCGCCTCGCCCGTTCGGTCGAGCGATCCCAGCGGGTCGGGGCCGCGATGGCGGCCGGTCGACGGCCGACCCCGAACGAGCTCGCGGGCCAGCTTTGGGACGCGGCCGTCCGGCTCTCCGCGGTCCACGTCCTGCGCGTCTACACGGTCTACCGCCACTGGAAGGGTCGCGAGGGAGTGGTCGACGGAACGCCCGCGCCCGCGGGGTGACGCCGCTCGTCCGGATGGGGCTGCCCGAATTTGAATCGGGGTCCCGAGCTCCCAAAGCTCGAAGGATGGACCAGTAGAGCGGGCGGAGGGGAGGCCTCCGGCCCGTAGCTACCCCACAGCCCCCCACCGGCCTAGACGGCGTCGACCCGTTTGAGCGTTCGGCCGATCCGGCACTCCGCGGGCTCGTCCGCGACGTGCTCGATGCGGTACCGTTGCTTCGGCGGAAGGCTCGGACCCGCACAGATCGTCCAGTTCGGGCAGTCGACCCGACGGCAGGCGTACCGGCCCACCTCGACCGAGCTCCCGACGACCGCGCTTCGGGACTCGACGACCAAGGGACGGGCCACCGGCTTCACCTCCACCACGTGCGCCTCCGACTCTTGCAGAGCGCAGGGGTGGGTCACCGCTCGGACCTTCGTCACCGCGTACCGGCGTCCGACGTCGAGCGTGAGGCACGCGTGGCGATACGGGCAGGTCCGGCAGACCGGCGCCCCGCCCTGGTAGACGAACTCGTAGCCGTCGTGGGCCTCCGCGGTCGCGATCAGCGTGATCTCGGCCACGCTATCCCACCACCCCGGTCCGGCTCGCGAGGCGTTCGGCGGCCTCGCGGGTCAGCCCGTTGTCGCCGAGGATCGTGTACCGCTCCGGCCGGAGCGTGTGCGCCAGCACGAGCGCGTTCACCACCTCGTCCGACGTGACCCCGAGTTCCGCGGCCGTCGTCGGCGCACCGATCGTCCGTAGGGTGCCTTGCAGGCGCTGCCAGTCGCCGCCGTGGAGGTACATCATCATGATCGCCCCGACCCCGCACTGCTCCCCGTGCAGGCTCGGGTGGGCGGCGACCCGGTCGAGGGCATGACTGAACAGGTGCTCGCTGCCCGAGCACGGCCGCGAGGAGCCGGCGACGCTCATCGAGATCCCCGCGACGATCATCGGTCGGATCGCGATCCAGACCGACTCCTCGAGCCCGGGCTTGATCGAGCTGGCGTGGTCGATGATCTCCCGCGCCGCGTACTCGCTCAACGTCGCGGCCGTGCTGGAGAACTCCTCGTTCTTGAGCCGCACCGCGAGATGCCAGTCGAGCACCGCGGTCACGTTCGAGACGACGTCCGCGCATCCCGAGGCGAGCAGGCGGAACGGGGCCTGGACGATCACCTCGGTGTCCGCGATGATCCCGATCGGCACCGCCGCGTCGATGCTCGTCGTCCGCGCGCTCCCGTGCAGCGACGCCCGCGGGGAGGAGATGCCGTCGTGGGCCGCCGACGTCGGCAGGCTGACGAACGGGATGCGGAGCCGGTGCGCGACCACCTTCGTGATGTCGATCTTGCTCCCGCCGCCCGCGGCGACCAGGAATCGGGCGCCGACCGCGCGGACCTCCGACTCGACCCGGGCGACCTCGGCCTCGGTCGCCTCCTTCGCGATCACCACCGGCGCGGTGAAGCCCGCGTCGGTGAGGATCTGCGCGGCCCGATGCCCGACCAGCTCGGCGGTCTTCGGACCGGTGACGACCGCGCCGGTGTCGAGGAAGTCGAATTGGCGGCACGCGTTGGCGAGCTCGGAGACCACCCCGTGTCCGGCGAGCACCACGCGAGGGAAGACCATCCCGCGCGCCTTCCCGAACGGCGAGTCCGCCGCGATCATCGGACCGCGAGCGGTCGGGTCGTGCGTCCCCATGGCTAGGACCGCCGAACGGTAGGACTTCCCTCATTAGCATATCGCGGGCGGTCGTCGCCGCCGGAGGAGTGCCGTTCGGCACGCCCGAACGTCCGAATCGGGCCCGCCGCGAACGCGCCCCACCGCGACCGCGCCGGGTCGCCGGTCACTTTCCGGGGACGTCGCCCCAGATGTGCTTGTGCTCTTGCAGCATCACCCGGACGTCCAGACGGTCCGCCAGCACCCACTCCGCGAGCCGACGAACGTCGGAGCCCCATACCGGTTGGAAGACGACCTCGGCGCGCGACGGATGCTGGCGGAGGACCCGCTTCGCGTACAGGTAGTCCCGACGGTCCCCGATGACGAACTTCTCCACGTCCCCCGTCCGAAGTCGAGGAAGGTTCGACCAGCGGTTCCTTGTCTCCATCTCCGAGGACGGACACTTCACGTCCACGCTGAGGACCACGTTCGGGATCTCGAGGAACGGTCCCACGTCCAGCGAGCCCCCGGTTTCGATCACGGTCGTGACCCCCCGGTCCGACAGCCGTTGAACGAGGTTCACCGACTCCCGTTGGAGCAGCGGCTCGCCTCCGGTCAGGCAGACGTGACGGGTCCGGTGGCGGCCGACCTCTCGGACGAGCGAGGCGACCGAGCGCTCGCGGCCCGGCCCGAACGAGTAGGTCGTGTCGCACCACCGGCAGCGCAGGTTGCAGCGGGCGGTCCGGATGAAAGTGGTCCGCACGCCCGTGAGCGGACCCTCGCCCTGGAGAGAGTGGAACACCTCGATGATCCGCATCGCCGGTTCAGCCCCGTGTTCGCGTATAGGCACTTCCCTCGGACCGCGGCGCGTCCGATCGCTCGGCCGGAAGAGCGCAATCGTTCAATAACCGGCCCCGCTCGAAGCGGCGGATGGACCCCCAGGACGCGGCGCGGTGGCAGGACGCGTGGGCGCGCGCCGGTCTCAGCGTCGGTCAGCGGGCGCCGGATCGACGGAAGTTCTACCTTCTGATCGCCTACCCCGGGGCGAGCGGTTTTCTTCACGTCGGCCACCTCCGCTCGTTCGCGTACGCCGACGCGCTCCACCGGTACCATCGGGCGCTCGGGGAGGCGACGCTCTTCCCGTTCGGGCTGCACGCGTCCGGGATCCCGGCGGTCACGTTCGCCCGCAAGGTAGCGGCGAGGGACCCGACGGTCGTGGCGGCGCTCGAGGACGCGGGCGTTCCCCCGGCCGTCTGGCCCGCGCTCGAGACACCGGAGGAGGCGGCCCGATTCCTCGGGGACGAGTATCGACGGGTGTTGCGCCGGATCGGGGCGCTCATCGACGAGACGACGTACGTCACCACGATCGACGAGGACTACGGTCGGTTCGTCGCCTGGCAGATGCGGGCGCTCCAGGCCGCGGGCGACGTGGTCCAGGGATCGTACTTCACCTCGGTCTGTCCGGTCTGCGGTCCGGTCGCCGTCGACCCGTCGGAGACGGACCTCGAACGCGGCGGCGACGCGGAGGTCGTGCGATTCGTCCTCGTGCCGTTCCGACTGGATGACGGACGCGTGCTGCTCGCGGGCACGTTGCGCCCCGAAACGGTGTTCGGCGTGACGAACGTCTGGCTCGCCCCGTCCGAGGAGCTCGTGGTGTGGCATCACGGGAGCCGGGAGTTCCTCGTGGCGCGGGCGGGCGGAGAGCGGCTGGTCGAGCAGCACGGGGGCCGGCTCGGGCGGGCGGTTCCGGCGGCAGAGCTGCTCGGAAAGACCGTCCACGTCCCGGTCGCCGAACGACGCGTTCCGATCCTCGCGAGCGGACTCGTGGACCCCGCGGTCGGCACGGGTGTGGTGATGAGCGTGCCCGCGCACGCGCCGGCGGACGCTGCGGCGGTCCTCGCCCTGCCCGAGCCCGAGCGGCACGCCCTCGGCGCGCCGCCGATCCTGATCGAGATCCCGCGGGAGCCGGCACTCACCGCCTCGGAGGAGACGCTGCTCGAGGGCGAGGGGACCCCGGCCGAGCGGGCCCTGCGAGCCGTCGGGGCGACCGGGCTCGCGGACGCCGATGCCGTGCAGACGGCGACCGAGCGGCTCTACCGGATCGAGTTCGTTCGGGGCCGGATGACCGTCCCCTCGCTCCTCGGGCGACCGGTGCGGGAGGCGCGGACCGACGTCGAGCACTCCCTCCGCGCGGACGACGTCCCGGCCGAGCTGCAGGAATTCTCGAAGCCGGTGGTCTGCCGGAACGGTCACACCGTCGTCATCCGCAAGGTCCCGGACCAATGGTACCTCCGGTATAGTGATCCGGAGTGGAAGGCGCGGACCCAGGACGCCGTGCGGGCGATGTCGACCTGGCCTCCGGAATACGGACGGGAGTTGCCCGGGATCGTCGAGTGGTTCGCCGACCGGCCGTGCGCCCGGAAAGGGCCGTGGCTCGGAACACCGCTGCCGATGGACCCGGCATGGGTCGTCGAGCCGATCGCGGACTCCACGTTCTACATGGCCTACTACATCGTCCGCCGGTTCGTCAGCACCGGTCGCCTCGCCCCGGCGCAGCTCACCGACGCGTTCTTCGACCACGTCTTCCGTGGCTCGGGGGCCGGCGAGCCGACCGTCCCGCCCGAGCTCCAGACCGAGGTCCGGCAGGAGTTCCTCTACTGGTACCCCCTCGACGTGAACATGGGCGGGCACGAGCACAAGCGGGTCCACTTCCCGGTGTTCGTCTACACCCACGCCCGGCTGGTGCCGCCCGAGCTCTGGCCCCGCTCGATCTTCGTCAACGGCTGGGTCACCGGGGCGTCGGGCGGAAAGCTGTCCAAGAAGGAGGTCGGCTCGAAGGGCGGCCGGATCCCGCCGATCGACGGCGCCCTCGAGCGGTGGGGCGCGGACGCGCTCCGGCTCTACTACGTGACGGCCGCCTCGCCGGCGGCGGACGTGGAGTGGAGCTCCGATGCGGTCGACGCCGCCCGGGAGCGCCTCGAGGAAGTCGAGCGGTTGGTCGTCGAAACGCGGGGAGACGGACCGGGCCCCCCCGAGCTCGACGCCTGGCTGCTCTCCCGGATGCACGGGGTCGTGGCGCGCGTTCGCGCGGGGTTCGGGGCCGCCGACTTGCGGCCGCCGGCCGAGGAGATCTATGTCGGCGTCCCCGCGCTCCTGCGACGGTACTACGCCCGGGGCGGGGTGCCCGGGACGGCGACCGCGAAGGTCGGACGTGCGTGGACGCTGCTTCTGGCGCCGATCACCCCGCATCTCGCGGAATCGCTGGGGGCGGGCCGGTTCCCCTCGCTGGTCGCTCTCGAACCGTTCCCGTCGGAGGACGAGTTCGCTCGCTCGGA
>JASHUL010000134.1 GCA_030039995.1 Thermoplasmata archaeon | reverse complement strand
GTTCATCGCGGGCCCGGGGGTCGTCTCGGCGAGCTTCTCGTACGGTTCCCGGCTCGCGGTCTCGCGGCCGTTGAAATGCACCCTTTCGTGCGAGCCGTCGCAGAACGGCTTATGCCCCGACTGCCCGCAGCGACAGAGCGCGACCTCGTCCCCCGACTCGAACGCACGCCCTTCGAGCCAGTCCCAGGACATTTTCTGGTCGTTCGGGACGATCGTTTGGAGGGCGATCGGGAGGCGGCCGTGGACGACGTACGGGCCGTTCTCGGAGACCACGATCCTCGGGGACTCGGGCTTCGTCATGGACGACCGAAGGGGGAGAGGCGCCCGGAAGGATAACCCCGAAGTGGCGTGAACGCCACCCGAGGTGCGCCGGCGGGCCGTCGGGGGACGCCCGCACGGTCGGCTCTCGAGGTTTTAGCCACGCCCGTCCTCACCGGGCCCGTGGCGCGGGTCCGGGTGCAGTTCGTCTACGCGGGGCTCCGCGTGCGTGACCTCGAGCGGTCGCTGCGCTTTTACCGACGGCTCGGGTTTCGGGTCCACCGACGCGGTCGGATGGGTCACGGCGGTGAGTGGGTCCACCTCGCGTTCCCCGGCGCGGTCCAGCGGGTCGAGCTGAACTACTACCCGCGCGGGAACCGGTACTACGAACCGATCCGCCGAGGGACCGAGTTCGACCATTTCGGATTTCGCGTCTCGAACGTGGACGCGTGGGAGGCGGAGCTACGACGGCGGAAGTTCCCCATCGTCGCCCGCATCCGGGAACCGTTCGAGAATCTCGTGTACACTCGGGACCCCGACGGCAACTGGCTCGAGTTCTTCGGCCCCGTGCCGAAGACGGCTTAGGGACGGCGGGGCGCGGCCCGACGGGGAGCCGGCCGGCGGTTCGAACGTGCCGCGCTGGACGACCGCTCCAAGGCGGAGACCTGGGCCGAGGTCCCGGTGAACCGGGTCCGTTCGTCCACGAAGCAGAGCGGATTTCCGCTCGGGTCGCGCGCGTAAAACGACCGTTCCCCCCACGGACGGCGGACGATCCCGCCCATCGGGCTCGATCGGTCCCCGTGGAGGTACCCCGGGGCGAGCGCACGGAGGCGACGCGCGCGTTGGTGGATCTCTTCGAGCTGCGACGTCGCGAAGTACAGCGCCTCGACCGGGGTCGGCGACGAGCGACGACCGCGCGGTCCAGAGTCGAGGAGCCCGAGGAGGACGGGGCCGCAGTCGAAGTAGACCCGGCCGGGCGCCACCTGCCGCCCCGGGGACGCGAGGAGCGATTCGTAGAAGCGTCGCGACGACTTGAGGTCGTGGACGGCCAGGAGGACGCGGAAGACACGAGCGGCCCGGCCCCGACGCACGACCCCGCCGAGGCGGCGGACGGAGAAAACCTGGACTGCTCCGCGCCGGGCGGGACGAGGTAGGCCGGGTCCGGCCGCCGGACCCCGGTCGCGCCCCTATCACGCCGTCCGCGCGACCTCACGGTGCCGGAAGCAGGTGGTCAGGTGATCGTTCACCATGCCGACCGCCTGCATGTGCGCGTAGACGATCGTCGACCCGACGAAGCCGAATCCCCGCGCCTTCAGGTCGTGGCTGAACGCATCGGACTCCGGCGAGGTCGCGGGCACCTCCCGGATCGACCTCCACCGGTGGGTCCGGGGTCGACCGCCGACGAACCGCCAGCAGTACGGGTCGAACCCACCGAACTCGTCCTGGACCTTCAGGAAGGCCCGGGCGTTCTCGACCGCGGACTCGACCTTCCGGCGGTTCCGGACGATCGACGGGTCGCTCAAGAGTCGGCGAACCCGGGCGGGCGTGAACCGCGCGACCTTCTTCGGGTCGAACCCGTCGAACGCACGCGCGTACCCGTCCCGCTTGTTCAGGATCGTCGACCAGCTCAGACCGGCTTGCGCCCCCTCGAGCAAGAGGAATTCAAAGTGCCGGCGATCTTCGTGCACGGGCACCCCCCACTCTCGGTCGTGGTACTCCCGCATCTTCGGGTCGTCGAGCGACGCCCAGTCGCACCGGCGGGGTGGCCTCGGGCTCGGCATCCTCGCCCGCCATCGGGGCCGCCTACTTGACCGCTCTCGGCCCCCGAGCGCGGAGGGACGGGACCCGGACGGTGGGGACGGCCACCGGGGGCCGCTCCGACCGCCGAGAGATGCATGATAACCTCTCCCGAGATGCACGTCCCCGATGCGGTCGGTGTTCGTCCATGGCGAGGTGTCGTCCGATGACCTCCAGTCCGTCCTCTCCTCCGTCGGAGCCGACCGTCAGGGCGTCGCCGCGTACGCGTTCGGCGACGTACGGGTCGTCCTCCTCGTCGGCCAGAAGTTCTTCTTCCGCACGAACGACCACCTCGGGCTCGTGATCCTCGCGGCGACGAACGGGACCTCGCAGCGGATCGACATCAGCGTCGCCGGCCGCGGCACCGGCGCGTTCGGAACGCTGTGGGGTGCCGGCGACGACTTCGAGGGGGACACGTACAACGCCCTCGTCCAGATCCTCAGCGCACGGTCGCTGCCGTACCAGGACGCCGGCGCGCCCTCCTCCTGAAGCGCGACGAGCCCGCGGGCGTCCGGGTGCCGACCGCGCCCGCGACCGACCCACGAGCGGGTCGGCGGAAAGCGAGATGAACGACCCGGGCTCCCGAACGGGCACTAACCCCGTATGCGCTCGGAAGAGACCGTCCTCCGCACGGAGGACCTCGGCTATGCCTACTCGCCCGGCCGGTTCGCCATCCGGCACCTGTCGCTCGACCTCCGCCGCGGCGAGGTGCTCGGTCTCCTCGGGCGCAACGGCGCGGGAAAGACCACGACGGTCCGCCTGCTCACCACGCTGATCCCTCCGACCGAGGGGACCGCGGTCGTCCTCGGACAGGACGTGCGTACCGGCGGGCGAGCTCTCCGCTCCCATCTCGGGGTCGTCCTGCAGTCGGAGTCGCTCGACTTCGTCTCCGTCGAGCGGAACCTGACGCTCTACGCCTTCCTGTGGGGCGTACCCCGGGAAGTGGCGAAGGTCCGGGCCGAGGAGATGATCGAGCTATTCGAGCTCGAGTCGGCCCGCAAGCGCAAACCGTGGGCCCTCTCGGGGGGCGAGCGACGTCGGTTCCAGGTCGCCCGGGAGCTCATGCACGACATGGAGATCCTGTTCCTGGACGAGCCGACCGTCGGCCTCGATGCGATCGCGCGCCGGCGGATCCTTCGCTACCTCAAGGAGCGCGCCCGGGGCGGGCTCTCGATCCTGTTCACGACCCACATCCTCCACGAAGCGGACCTCCTCTGCGACCGGATCGCGGTCCTCCACCTCGGCCGTCTGCTCGCCCTGGACACCGCGGACGGACTCAAGTCGAAGTTCGGCGGCGCGCGGGCGGTGCTCGCGGTCTTCTCCGCGCCGCTCGACCCGGCGGTCCGCGCCGAGATCGA
>JASHUL010000006.1 GCA_030039995.1 Thermoplasmata archaeon | reverse complement strand
AGCACCTCATTATGCTTGGCGTCCTGACGGCACAGTCGGCAGATGAACCCGCTCCGCGCACTCCACGCCTTTCCGATCGTCTCCATGTTGCAACCCAACCCCGTGGTGGGGACCTAGCGACCGAGGAGTCCCCGTCCCTCGCGATCCGCTCGACGCCGACCTTCGCGCCGACCGGCCGAGCTTCGCGCGTGATCGCGCAGCGCGGCGAGCCGTTCGGCGTGGATCCGACCGACCTCTCCGAGCCCGAGCGTCACGACGAGCGTCACCGCGCTGTCGAGGTCTCGGGCGTAGCCGTCCTCGACGAGCTCCTCGAGCTCGTTGCGGAGCGTCGCCGGCACCGAGACGTCCGCGGGTCGGGCATCCGCCGCCCCGCGCACGAGCGCCCGCACCGCTTCCGAACGGTTCGGAAGCTCGTTCGTCACTCGGAACCGTTCGAGGAGCGCCTCTTCCTCGAGAGTGAGTCGCACTCCGAGAAATCGAGACGCGGGAGGGTCGGCTCACGCGGTTCGCACGCGGTTTAACAGAATAAAACGACTATTAAGTTATTGTGTCAGGATTGTTTAACGGCGCGACTTGCCCATTCTCATCCTCCGGAGTCCTCCTGAGGTCCCCGAACGGAGCGGATTTCTCCTCGCCCGGGACGCGGAAGGTCGTGCGGGACCCTCGGGGAGAACCGGCTTCGACGGAGTGAACGCGTCCTACGGCGCCGGCGGGCCCGTTCCCCGCCGCGCTACTTCCGGGGCTCGTAGCGCAGTCCGAGGACGCCCGACTTGAAGGGCGTCACGCTGACCAGCTTCAAACGTTGCCGTTCGGCGCGGTCCGGAAAGAGAGATCGTCCGGAACCGAGCAGGATCGGTTGAACCCGAAGGCGGAAATCGTCGACGAGCCCCGCTCGTACGATCGACGAGACGATGGAACCACTCCCGACGATCTGGATCTCCTTCCCGGTCCCTTCTTTCAGCCGAGCGATCTCCTTCACCGGGTCCGTGCGGACGATCGACACCGGTTTCCAGCTACCTTCCTGGAGCCCTTTCGAGAACACGATCTTCGGCAAGGCGTTCAGGGTCTCGGGGATGAACGGGTCCCATCCCAACTTGGCCGGGTCCTTCATCTTCGGAAAGATCCCCGAGAATTCCTCGTAGGTCTTCCGCCCGAAGACGAGCGTTCCGACGTCGCTCAATGCGTCATGAGACCACGCCATGTCCGCGTCGTCGAACTCGAACCAGTCGATCTGACTCTTCGCGTCGGTGTAGTACCCGTCCAGGGACACCAGACTGTCCAGGCTGACCTTTCGCATGGCCGGGTCAGTACCTCGGGGCGGGTAAGCCTGTAAGGGAACGAGAGTATACCATTCGCCCCGCCGGGTCGCAACCGCCGGTCGGGCGGATTCGTTCGCGACCCTCCCCCGAGCCGCCTTTCCGACGCGTCGGGCTCGGACGGCGGCCCCCCTCGCGGGATCGACTTCACTGCTCGTCGATCGGTATCACGAGCTGAACCAGGAATCCCCAGAAGTATCGGATCTCGAACGCGAGGACCGTGAGGAAGGCGAACAGAGTGACGAGGGTGAGCAACCACTCCTCGAACGTCACCGTGAGGGGATAGATGACGACCAGGACGTAGACGAAGATTCCGATCTGGAAGATGAACGGCAGCGCATACCCCGCGTAGAGGAATACGAGGAAGACCTTGCCCCCCGTCCCGATGTGTTGCCACGCGTGACTCATCCTTTGTGACGAGTCGGCGCTCTTCCTCACGAACGCCTCCTCGGGGGACTCGGCGGGACTCACGAACCGGCGGAAGCGGCCACCCGATTATTTAGGTACCCGCCCGGGGGCCCCTGCCCGGTCGAACAAGACAGATACATCTAGCCCCGGCGGGCTCGACCAACTCATGGACGAGCCGGCGTTTCCGGGTCTCGCCGCCGGGGCACGATTTCCGGTCCTGGTGGTCCTCGTCGTCGTCTTGATCGCGATGTTCCTCGCCTCCACCGTTCCGGTCGCTCAAACGTCCACGTATTCGGCGACCCTCACGAACTCGGGCGACCCGACTACGCCTCACTACGCGACGTACCTGCCTCTGCAAAACGGAAGGTTCCAGTTCTCGTGGCACACCGAAAGTGGCGGTGCCGTCGCGTTCACCCTGGTGGCACCCTCGGGTAAGACCGTCTACTCCTCCACCGCTGCCAGCGGTTCCGGTCAGCTGTTTGTGTATCGCGCCGAGAACTATCAGTTCGGAATCTCGAACGCCACGATCGAGACGGTTCTCATTTCGGGAACGTTGAGCTCTTCGGTCCCCCTGATCTGAGGAATCCACCGACGTGCCGTGGACTACCGTCGGGGTCGTTTTTCCTAGCGGCTGACGGATCTTCGGGTAGACGGCCTCTCCGTGGTCCCGCGGTCGCGGGCACGGAGGGAGAGTCCAGGGAGTCGAAATCGGGAGGGCTCTACGGTTTACGGGGCGGGTGAATCGCGCCCTCGATGAAGGTCCCGCTCTCGGTCCACCGATGGCTCACGTCACCGGAGTCCGACCCGAGCGTCCGCTTCCGCTACTGGACCGAAGTCCGGGCACGACCTGCAAGCGATCCGCGCGTGAGGACCGCGCGGCGTCAGATCGGCCGGAAGGGCTGGGCCGCCTGGCTCCTCGAGTCGCAGTGGCCGGACGGGCACTGGGTGACGCCCCGGACGTCCGCGGGCAGCCTCTATCGGCCGAAGTACGCGGTGACCAATTGGTCCGCGATCGTCCTCGCAGACCTCGGGATGACCCGTTCCGACGCACGGATCCGCCGCACGGCCGAGCTGTTCCTCCGGTTGTGGACTCGTAAGGGTTGGCCCCTCGGACCGGAAGGGGACGAGATCTGCGTCACAGGGAATATCGTCCGGACGCTGATCCGGTTCGGATACTTGGACCACCCCGCGATCCGACGCTCCATCGACTGGATCGTCCGCACGCAGACGGCGGACGGAGGGTGGCATTGCTGGTACCGCCACGGAACACTGGATTGTTGGGAGGGGCTCGCGGCCCTGGCGGAGATGCCTTCCGAGGAACGGAGCCCTTCCGTCGCTCGCTCGATCGAGCGCGGGGCCGAGTTCTACCTCGATCGAGCGCTCATGCACGAGGGCCGGACGCGGTATCCCCCTTGGTTCCGGATCCATTACCCGAACCACTACTACTACGACGTGCTCGTGGGGCTCAGGGTACTCGCGCGACTCGGGTACGGCGGGGACCGTCGGCTCGCGCCCGCGCTGCGCTGGCTGAAGGACAAGCGGCGTCCGGACGGACGCTGGTCGCTCGACGCCCCCCATCCCGACCTCGACCCCCGCCGGGCGGACTACGCACTCTCCGACCCGGTCTACGCGCTCATGCTCGAGCGGCCCTGCACGCCGAGTCGGTGGGCGACCGTCGAAGCCTTGAGCGTGCTGACCTCGGTCGAGCGGGCGGGGAAGGCGGGCTGAGCGAGTCGAGGCCGAATTCGCCGAGACGGGCGAACCAAGGAGCCTCCTCGCCCGGTGGGAATCCGGAACGATGAGCGGGGGCCTCGACCGCGGTCGGACTCGACCCCGGTTCGACAACGAGAGATACCCGGCCCGTCTCGGGCCACCTCGTCACGCCGGGCGGGGCGGTTCATCGTGATCAGCGCGTGGGGGCTCGCACTGCTCGCCGCTCTCGCCGCCGGCATGGCCACGACGACCGCGGTAACGATCAAGTGGACGGTCTTGGCGACCGGCCCGCTCGGCGCGAGCACCGTCGAATTTGTCCTGGCGATGATGAGCGGAATGTTCGTCGGCGTGCTGGTGTACTTTGCCGAGGGCGGGACCTCGGGGCTCGTGACCGGGTTCTGGGTCGCGGCGGTGATCATGTCGGCGAGCGTCTTCCTCGTCTTCATCGGCTTTTTCCGGGAAGCGCGGCTCCGGGCGAACGACGGAGTCGGGCGCAGCCATCGCACCGCCTTCCTAGCCAGCGTGATCGTCCTCGTCGTGGCCAACGAGTTCCTGATGGGCTGGTCGTTCAGCCTGATCTCGGGATTCCTTCCGACCACCCTCGGGCCGGACGGTCACCGGCTGTTCCTCGTCCTGACCGGCGCGGTCACCTCCGCGTGGTTCGTTTTTCCGATGGCCCTCGAGATGGTCCTCTCGCTCGCGTTCTTCCTCGACCGCTTCCCCGCGGGGATGCGTCGGTTTCTCCTCGTCCAGCCCGCGATCATGGTCTGTTCGCCCCCGACCGTCCCCGGACTCCCGTGGCTCCTCGGTTCGACGATCGCCGCGAGCGGGCTGATGGCGGTCGCGGTCGCCTGGCTCCTGATCGCGCTGTTCCGTAACGAGGAGCTGGCGGCGCCCGTCACCCAATACCTCCTCTTCCTGTACGCCTCGTTCGGTCTCATGGCCGCCGGCTTGTACGTGTGGATCGAGTTCGCCAACGCGGGGCTGTTCGCCATCGCGCTGATCGCGCAGATGCTCGTGTTTCTCGGGGCGGTGACGGCCCCCGACCGATTCGGTCACGGAGCGGAGGTCCGGGCCGACCCCGCCCCGGTCGGGGGCCGCCCCGAGCGCGGTCGAGGGTAGCCGGAGCGCTCGGGGCCTTCCTCCGCACCTTGTAGTAACATCGGGCTTAAGCCTCGGCATTCGGTCACCCGGCCCAAGCGCTCGAGCGCGCGGGGAGCCGGATGGACCAGCTGTTCCTCGGGCTGATCGCGATCGCCACGACGATGGCGGTCGTCACGGCGGTGCTTATCCGGGCCGCGGTCGAGGGACGGAGTCGGCCCCACGCTTGGGCGGCGTTCTACCTGCTCGCGATGATGGGCGAGATGTGGATCGCCGGGGTGGTCTACCTCAGCTCCCCGTCGATCGCCGGTCTCGTGGCGGGAATCGCGGTGAGCGGCGTGCTGATGGTCGTCTCCGTGGTCCCTCTGCTCGTCGCGCTGTTGCGCCAACGGGGAGGCGCGAGCCGCGCCCCGCTCGGCATCGACGGGCCTCCGATCGCCTTGGGGCTCGGGGGAGGCGTGGGCCTCGCCGCCTTGGTGCTCGTGAACGAGTTTCTGATGAGCTGGGGACTTCTGCTCGCGCAGGGCGCGACGACGGTCACGAGCGGCCCCCTCGCGCTCTTCGCCAGCACGGTCACCTCTCCCTGGTTCATCTTCACGATGGCGGGAGAGATGTTCCTCACCGCGGGCTTCCTCTGGCGACGCCTCTCGCGACCCCTGCTCGCCGTCCTGCTCGTGCAGTCGGCGATCATGGTCTTCACTCCCACCGCCCTCGGAGGGACCACCTGGCCCGCGCTCGCGATCTACGTGTCGAGCGCGCTCATGATCGGGCTGTTCGTCTACCTCTTCGAGTACCTCTACCGTCACCGGCAGTTCGCCGACCCGTTCGCCTCGTACCTCGTCGAGCTCGTCTCCGTGTACGGCCTCATGATGGTCGGCGTGTTCGTCTGGCAGTACTTTGGGGACGCGACCACGCTCGCCGTCGCGATCGTGCTGGAGATGGTCGTCGTCTACGTCGCCGTGGCGCGCCCGCAACGGTTCGCGGAGGGGCCGGGCACGCCCTGGCAGCTCCGACCGGCGTGGACGTTCGCCCTCTTGTCGGGGGTGTTCGTCGCGGAGGTCTGCATGGGGGCCATCCTCAGCGTCCAGCTCGATCCCGCGGACTACGTCGGCGGCTTCCCGTTCCTCCCGTTGGCGGGCTCGGGCGGCACGATCGTCCTGAACGCGCTGTCGAACGGGTTCTGGTTCTTCGCGACGGCGGCCGCCTCGTCATGGTTCCTCATCATGATGGGTCTCGAGATGGGGACGCTGGT
>JASHUL010000133.1 GCA_030039995.1 Thermoplasmata archaeon | reverse complement strand
AGTGGAGCGCCGCCCGTGCGTCCGGGTCGTCGCTCCATTTGAGCGCGTGGGCGAGACGGCGGCAGACCGTCGTGGCCGCATCGAGCGCGAGCGCGTCCGAAAACGGGTTCGACCACGCGGAAAGGAATGCCTCGCTGGCGAGTGACAGGCTCTCGAACGCGCCGTCCGCCACCTGGTCCGGGGAGAGCCCCGCCGCGAGCCCCGCGTCCACGAGCGCCCACTCGGGGGTCAAGGCCCGGTGCGTGACCTCGAGCGGGCGTCCCTCGTCCGTCACGAGGTCGACAGTGGAGCTCGCCTCGGCGCCGCTGCCGCTCGTGGTCGGGAGCACGGCGAGCCGCGTGCGCGGTGGGTCCGGGCACTCGAGGAACGGGGTGAACTGTTCGATTCCGACCTCGGGCCGCTCCGCCCAGAGCCGGGCAGCCTTGACGGCGTCGATCGTGGTGCCTCCGCCGACCGCGACGAGCCAGTCCGGCACGTACGTCGCGACCTGTTCCTTCAGGCGCTGGACGATGGCGAGGTGGTTCGCGCCGTCGAGGTTCGCCACGACCTCCACGTGGGTCTCGGTCTTGGCGAGCTCCTCCACCACGCGCCGCTCGCCGCCGCGCCGGGCGACGTTCGGGTCGATGACGACCAGCGCGCGTCGGGCGCCGAGCCCGCTCAACTGTTCGAGGGCGCCCGGGCCCCACGCGATCCGGGGGGCCGTGAAGAACCCGGTCATCGTGCGCGTCCGGGCGGCCGGCCCACTCAGGTGCCGGGCCCCTCGCGACAGCGACGGCACGCGCCGGTCGCCGAGAACGCGATGCCGTCGACGCTCCAGCCGTCCGGGTGGCGCGCGGCGAGCTCGCTCAGGAGGTGGCGGTCGAGCTCGGTCAGCTCGATCGCCTGGATCCGGCCGCAGTGGCGACAGACGATGTGCGCGTGGGGTTCCTCCCCGAGGTCCACGCGGACGACCCGCTCGGGGGCCGCCGGCGGGCGCCACTCGGGCGGCAATGGCCGACGACGGGTCACCCGAGGCCGCGCGCGCTTCGCGGGCCGGGCTCGCGCCATCGGCGCGAGCGACCGCGCCATGATATTTAGGGGCCCGGCACGCGGACCTCCGGCGAAAGCCTGAAGCGAGAGCTCGTGCCCCGCCCGGCGTGGCGTTCCCAGGGCTCCCCCCGATGCCGTCGCCGCACGCGCGCGTCGGCGTCGGCGGCGTGCTGATCCAGGACGGTCGCGCGCTCGTGAACCGTGCGGTCTATCGGGAGCGGTTCACGATCCCGAGCGGCTACGTGGAGCACGGAGAGGCGCTCGAGACGGCGCTCGCGCGGGAGTTCGAAGAGGAGACCGGCGTGACCGTGCGGGTCGGCCCCCTCATCCTCGCTCGGCACAAGGTGCTGGATCCCGAGGAGAGCGACGTCTACTTCGCGTTCGTGGTGGAACGAGTCGCGGGCGACCCGGTAGCGCGCCCTCCCGAGATCGCGGAAGTGCAGGAGGTCCGCATCGCCGAGGTGGACGGGGCGACATGGATCTCCGAGCTCTCCCGTCGTGCGATCCGGGTTGCGGCGCGCTCGGGCGTCGGCTGGCCGCGCGCGGAGTGGTCCGGCGGAGAGGTGCCCGGGCTCGCGTCGGAAGCGTACCACCCGTAGGGTGCCGAGGAACGCCGAGAGAGGACCACAGGCTGTGCGGCGACTGTCCGGGTCTTGCCCCAACAGGCGAGGCCCGGAGCTCGTCGGGTATCGCGCCGCCGGTCAGCTAGCGCCGACGCGAGGAGGGCAGCGTCAACAGGGCGAGCGCGGCCCCACCAGAGCCGGCCGCCACGAGCAACCAGCCGACCGGCAACACCTCGCCGTAATGGAACTGATAGAGCCCTGAAGGCACGTGCGTCGTAAGGCACGGGGAGGAGCACGACCCGGTGCTCGCGCTCGACGCGTTTCCCACCGACATCGAGCCCGTGAAGTTGAACGCGAGAGCCCCCCGGTAGGCGAGCGGAGCGCGTACGACCCAAGTGAGGGTTCCCACCCCCGGGGATAGCTTCAGCGGCACGTTCGAACTCACGACGGTGAATCCGGGAGTCTCGGATTGGATGCCGGTGATACTGCACGTGTTGGTACCGTCGTTCAGAATCGTACCGACGAACTGCTCCTCGGCGCCCGGTGCGAGCGAGAAGCCCGAGCTCCGCTCGTCGATTGCGCAGCCACCCGAGCTCGCGAGATCCACCGAGCTGACAGCGACGGTCGGCCCCGAACCCAGGGCCACCAGCGCCCCCGCCATCACCGCGGCCGTCACCGCAACGGCGACCAAGATCAGGGTCCGGGCCCGCGGCGCCACGCCGGGTAGAGGACCCCACTCGAGATATCGATGACCGCCGAGCGGACCGCGTGCTTCGATGAGGTCCTGAGGGGGCCGGGCCGGACCGACCCGTCTCGGGATCGAGGGTCGGTGCGCCCGGTAGAAGGGTGCGGGGAGAGGGATTTGAACCCACGAACCCCTACGGGACCAGACCCTGAATCTGGCGCCTTTGGCCAAGCTGGGCGATCCCCGCGCCCGCCGTTGGAGCGAGGTCCGGGATAAGACCGTTCGCCCTCGAACGGGGCACTACGCGGTCGCCGTGGGCGACGGGTGCATCTTCTCGCCCTCGAGGACGTCGAGCGCTTCGCGGACGGTCGCCTTGTCGTGCACGATCGAGCGCAGCGCTTTCAGCATCGCGACCGGGTGGTCGGATTGCCAGATGTTCCGTCCCATGTCGATCCCGTGCGCCCCCTCGTCGATCGCCCGGCGGGCGAGGTCGAGCG
>JASHUL010000132.1 GCA_030039995.1 Thermoplasmata archaeon | reverse complement strand
TGGCTTGCGGCGCACCCGGTGGCGCCCGGGGGACCGGTATCTGCGACGACCGCCCGGTCGACCGAGGGGCTCTGGGAGCAGCTCGAGGCCCGGGCCGACCGGCTACGGAAGCATCCTCCGCGGGCGATCCGGGAGCTCGAGCGCGAGGGCTCGCTCCTGTACGAAGAGGAGATCCCCTTGCCCGAACCGGGAAAGGGAGATTCGGAAGAGGTTCGACGCTCGAGGTCCGACCGGACCGGTCCTACGACGACATCCCGGGCGCGCCCTTGAGCGCGCGGACCTTGTAGTACTCGGGGTCGACGATGACCTCGCCGTTGACGCCCATCGTCTCGATCGTCTTCAGCTGGATGCCGGTCTGCGACTTCGCCCGCTGCCAGTCCGGGATCGGGATCGAGAACTTCTTCTCGACCTCCGTCCGGTAGATCGGGCCCGAGTTGTACGAGCAGAACGGGATGACCCGCCCGTCGGGGACCGCGTAGTGGATGTCGCAGCGCATCAGGCGCTGGATGTCGTAGTCGTAGGCGTCCTGGAAGTGCATGTTGCCGATGTAGAGCGTGCGCCAGGTGAACTTCGCGACGGCTTCCTTGTTCCCCTCGGTGAAGATCGAGGCGATGATCCGCACGCAGTTCTTCTCGCTCACGCCCTCCGGGGCCTTCGTGAAGTCGAAGTACTTCGCGACGTCGTGGAGCAGCTTCGCGCCCGCGACCGCCGTCCGGACCCGCGCGAACCGCGCGTCCCGGTACTTCTCGATCATCGACTCGACGTTCTCGAAGAAGCCGTCGACGTCCATGAACCGCGGCAGCGGCGTGATCTTCTGGCCGTCCTTGGAGACGAAGGCGAACGTCGCGCACCCGCAGCCGGGGTGCGTCGTGAGCGTCATCTTCTCCTCGCCGTGGATGATCGAGGCGAGCTCGGAGATCGGCGCCACCGACGGGACGGGGAAGAAGTCGGAGCGGTCGAACGGACCGTCGGTGCAGAGGATCCGCACCAGGTCCGACTGGGTGAACCGCATCTGGAAGCGGTCCTTGTCCGGGATACGGGCCGTCAGGGCGACCGGCTGGAAGTTGACCCCGCGGACGACGTCCAGGTTGTCGATCGCGAACCGGACGGTCGGCCAGATCTCCTTCTCGTTGAACCCGCCGACCAGCGTCGGGACGAGGACGACCGACAGCGGCTTGTCCGACTTCCCCGCGGCGAGGTCGCTCGCCGGCGAGTGGGTCTCGCGCGCCGCCTGGATCGCCTTCTGCTTGACCTTCAGCAGGGGAACGCCGCGCACCTTGCGGTAGATCTCGTCGTCCAGACCGTCGAACTGCAGGTAGAGCGTGTGCAGCCCCGCGTCCCGGCACGCCTGGGCGAAACCGGGCTCGTTGGCGATCCGGATGCCGTTCGTCGCGACCTGGATCTGCTTGAAGCTCAGGTCGCGGGCCATGCTGACCGCGTCCAGGAACAGCGGGCTGAGCGTCGGCTCGCCCCCCGAGAACTGGACGGCGACGGTCCCGACCGGCTTCTGCTCCCGGAGGGTCTTGAGCATGAAGTAGATCTGCTCGCGGGTCGGCTCGAAGACGTAGCCGGCGGCGTTCGCGTTCGCGAAACAGACCGGGCACTTCAGGTTGCAGCGGTTGGTCAGGTCGACCAGCGCCAGTCCCGTGTGGGACTTGTGGTGGCTGCACATCCCGCAGGTCGTCGGGCAGCCGCGGAACTTGTCGTAGTACGGGTTCTCGTAGCCGACGCCGTCGTGGGCGTAGACCTCCATCCGGAGGTAGAAGTCGACGTCGTTCGAGATGATGTCCCAGAAGTAGCCGTGCGCGCGGCACGTCTTCTCCATGATGACCCGCCCTTCCTTCTCGCGGACGATGGCGGGGATCACCTTGATGCACTCCGGGCAGACGGACGCCGTCTTCCGGGGCAGGCCACGCGGCGCCTGGAACTCCTTCATTACACGGGCCGGCATTGCTCGTTTCTCCGTTGGTCCCTTGCCCCCGCAGGGGGGTTGGGCTCAGGCAAGCCACCAACCCCGCCCTACATAACCCATCTGTCGTTCGTCCAGCGACAGTTCGCGCCCCCCGTGACGAGCAATCGCACGGCTCGGGGAGCGACAAGGGGCAGCTTCCCGCGTCGAAACCGACTGCGCGGCCAGAGGTTAAGGCGTAGGTCGCCTCCGTAACGCCCACCGATGCCAGCAGCCCGACGTCGCAAGCCGCCCGCCCGGAACTCCCGAGCTCGAGCGGTACCCCCGAAGCGTGCCCCCTCCCGCCGGCCCCGCAAGCGCGGGGGATTCGTCGGTCGTGACCCTTCTCCCGTTCTAGACAAGTACCCACCTAGAGAACCCGGAGCGACGCCGAAGGCGATCCCGCCTCCCCGTACCACGCCCCCGGTGAAGGGGAGCCCTCCGACGGCCCCCTCCATCGCCCCGGCCGCTGCTCCTACGTCGAACCCCCCTGCCCCGGAGGGACTGATCCGTCTCGAAGCGCCGTTCGACCCCGATGACTTCTCCCAGATGCTCGGTGAGACGGCGATCCGTTTGACCGTCCCACGAGACTCGCTCGGGGAGGTCCTTCGGCGCGTCACCGAGTTCATGGGCTTCGGGATCTACGTCTACTCGATCACGGTCCGTCCGGCTCCGAGCGAGCTGTTGAAGGGGTTCGTCGTCGAGCTCCAGCGCGTCGACTACGACCCCGAGGGGCAGCGGTGGAAGCCGTTCGTCGAGCGAGGCGCCGTCGACCCGAACTCGGACGCCTCCGG
>JASHUL010000131.1 GCA_030039995.1 Thermoplasmata archaeon | reverse complement strand
AGTCCGGTGACGAAGAGGACCATCTTGCGTCCCTCCTTGCACTGGACGCACGCCGGCGACAGGTCGCCCCGGTAGCTCGATGCCATCGGGAGCAGATGCAGGCCGGAGCTCTCCATCGGGGTCGGCCGAGGTCGGGGGTCGGGTAAAAGCGTTGCCGCGCCGGGGGGACCCCGGCGCCGACGCCCGGCCGACGTTCGCCGCCTTCCGGTGGTGGCCGGACGCCACCAAGTGAGACCGAGGAACGGTCGGGGCTTAGGCTCAAATCCCCCGCCCGGCTGGGCGCGGCGGTTTCCGGAGGGATCTCGCGATGGAAATGCAACCCGGTCAGATGGCGTACGATCGCGCGAGCACGGTCTTCTCGCCCGACGGACGCCTGTTCCAGGTCGAGTACGCGCTGCAGGCGATCCAGATGGGCGGCACGGCGGTCGCCGTGACGTACAACACGGGGATCGTCTTCGTGGCGTTCCGAAACCTTCCGGTCAGCTCGCTCGCGGACGCGGGGTCCGTGGAGAAGAGCTTCGCGGTCGACACGGGCCTCGGGTGCGTGACGGCCGGTCTGATCGCCGACTCGCGGGTGCTCGTCGAGTTCCTCCGCGTGGAAGCGCAGCGTCACCGCCTCACGTTCGGCGAGCCGGCGCCCTACACCGTCCTCGGGCACGCGCTCGGCACGCTGCTCCAGCAGTTCACCCAATTCGGCGGGACGCGCCCGTTCGCCGTCTCGCTTCTGCTCGGCGGGTTCAACGGGACGACGCCCGGCCTCGTGGAGCTCGACCCGAGCGGCGCCACGATCGGATGGCGCGCGTACGCGATCGGCCGGAACCGCCGTGCGGTCGCGGACTTCCTCGAGGAGAAGGTCGGCGACAAGCTGGACGAGGACGCGGCGTTCAAGCTCGCGGTTCAGGCGGTCGCGGAAGGCTCGCCGACCCCGTTCCAACCCGAGGCGCTCGACGCCGCGATCCTCGAGCCCGAGAGCGAGCTGCGCCGGCTTCCGTCCGCTGAGGTCGCGCGCCGAGTACAGGGGCTCCCGTTCATCGGCACGCCCGAACGCAAGGCGAACGGCCGCTGAGCCCGACCGGCGCTATATCTCCGCGCGGCCGTCGGGGGCGTGGCCCGGCGGCTTCGATTCTCTCCAGAAGATGCCCGCGCGATCGTCGAGTACAACCGCGCGGTCTTCGATCGGTTCGTCCGCCGAGTCCGGAATCTCCCGGGGCGGGACGCGACGCGTCGCCGCGGGATCGGGCACGAGTCGCTGTTCGATACCCTCGTCCACATCCTCCACGTGCAGGAGGCGTGGCTCGGTTTCATCGTTCCCGGCCGACGGAAGGAGCTCCTCGCGGCCCTGAAGGACCCCGCGTACCGACACCCCAAGAACTGGCGCGACTTCGACGCCTACTCCGCCCGGGTCTGGGCCGCGGTCGACTCCACCGTCCGAACGCTCACCCCACGCCGCCTCGCGGCGGTGGTCCGGGCCCCGTGGATGCCCGGGGTCTACACCGCCCGCGACGCGCTCCTTCAAGCGACGATGGAAGAGGCGCACCACCTGGGGGAGATCATCGGGGCGCTCTGGCAGGACGACCGGGCGTCCCCCGACATGACGTGGATCGACGTGCGTCGGTCTCCCCGACGCCGGACGCGTTGATCAGCCCGGCGCGGGCGCGCGCGGGAGCTCCTCGAACTCCTCGCGCAGGCGGATGCGGCGACGGGTCCGGTGGTAGGTGACGGCGAACCGGTGCGCTTCGTCCCGCACCGCCCGCAGTAGCAGCATCGGGGGCGCGTTGGGGTTCGGCTTCAACGGGGTCGCCCGGTCCGGTACGTAGACCTCCTCCTCTCGCTTCGCGAGGCCGATGGTGGGGATCCGGTCGGCGAGCTGGAGCGCCGCGAGCGAGGAGAGGGCGGCCGAGAGCTGGCCCGCCCCGCCGTCGATCAAGAGGAGGTCGGGGAGCGGCTCGGACTCCGCGACCCTCCGGAGGTACCGCCGCCGAACGACCTCGGCGACCATGGCGAAGTCGTTCGTCCCGGGGACGGTCCGGATGCGGAAGCGCCGGTACTCGGAGCGCTTCGGCAGGCCCCGCTCGAAGACGACGAGCGAACCGACCGCCTCGTATCCCTGGAAGATCGAGATGTCGATCCCCTCGATCCGGTTCGGGATCGTCGGGAGGGTCAGGAGGTTCTGGAGGGCGAGCAGCACCTCGCGCGGGGCGGCCCGGGGGGCGACCTGGTCGACCGTGGCGCGCGCGAGGCGCTCCGCCAAACGGCCGAGGGCCGCGTAGCGTCCCGTCGGGCGGAACTGCACCTCGACCCCGCGCGTGCCGAACAGCTCGTCGAGCGTCGCGTCGATCCCCGCGGGCCGGGGACCGACGACATAGATCCGCTCCGGGAGTTCGAAGCGTCCCCCGTAGTACTGCGTCAGGAACTGGCGGAGGACCTCCCCGGGCTCCGGGACGTCGTCGGCCGGGATCGTCACCAAGTGCGGCTCGGTTCCGCGGACCTCGCCTTCCTCGAGCCGGACGAGCCCGACGGCGACCCGGAGCGTGGACGGCTCTAGCGGGAACGCGAGGGCGAGCACGTCCGCCCGGGCACGGCCGCGACCGAGCACCGACTGGCGCTCGGCGAGCGCCCCGAGCCCCTCGAGGG
>JASHUL010000130.1 GCA_030039995.1 Thermoplasmata archaeon | reverse complement strand
CGAAGGGGGGTGCGCCATGAGCGCCTGGGTCTCGGACACGATCGACGCGGTCTACGTCGTCGCGGTCCTCGTTTTCATCCTCGGTCTCAAGGCAATGAGCTCTCCAGTCACCGCCCGACGCGGGATCGTCTACGCCGGGATCGCGATGCTGATCGCGGTCGTCGTGACGTTCTTCAGCCCGGGGCTCTCGAACTTCGCCCTGATCGCCCTCGGCGTCGCGATCGGTGGCCTCGGCGGTTGGTACTGGGCGCGCGTCGTGAAGATGACCGCGATGCCCCAGATGGTCGCGATGTTCAACGGCATGGGGGGTGGCGCCGCCGCCGCCATCGGTGCGGTCGAACTCCTCTCGACGCTCTCGAATCAGATCACGTCGTCCCTCAGCGTGGCGGGGGCGATCATCGGTTCGATCTCGATCGCGGGGAGCATGATCGCGTTCTTGAAGCTCCAGGGATGGATGCCCTCGAAGGCGATCGTCCTCCCGGCCCGCCAGGTCGTCAACACCGGGGTCCTCGTCGTCGGGGTCGCCTGCGGCGTCCTGCTTCTGTGGACCTCGAACTTCGTCTGGATGGCGCCGTTCTTCGTTCTCCTGCTGCTCTACGGGATCCTCCTGACTCTCCCGATCGGGGGGGCGGACATGCCGGTCGTGATCGCGCTGTTCAACGCGTTGACCGGCATCGCGGTCGCGCTGGACGGGTTCGCGCTCGTCAACGGTCCCCTCGGGGACGCGGGGTACGCGATGGTCATCGCGGGCACGCTCGTCGGCGCGTCGGGCTCGCTCCTCACCTTCCTCATGGCGAAGGCGATGAACCGCTCGGTCTCGAACGTGTTCTTCAGTGCGTTCGGCGCCACGGAAGAGACCGGCGTGACCATGAAAGGGTCGATGAAGCCGATCGAGGCTTCCGACGTCGCGGCGATGATGGAGTACGCGAACCAGGTGATCATCGCGCCCGGTTACGGGATGGCGGTGGCCCAGGCGCAGGGAAAGGTCCGCGAGCTCTCGGACCTGCTCGAGTCGAAGGGCGTCTCGGTCAAGTTCGCGATCCACCCGGTCGCCGGCCGCATGCCCGGGCACATGAACGTCCTGCTCGCGGAAGCGGGGATCAGCTACGACAAGTTGTTCGACCGCGACGAGATCAACGCCGAGTTCGCCAACACGGACGTCGTCCTCGTCATCGGTGCGAACGATGTCGTGAATCCCGCGGCGCACCGCCAGGGGAGTCCGCTCTTCGGGATGCCGATCCTGGACGTCGAGCAGGCGAAGAACGTCATCGTGATCAAGCGCGGCCAGGGGAAGGGGTTCGCCGGCGTCGAGAACGACCTCTTCTATCGCGACAACTGCCACATGCTCTACGGCGACGCCCAGGCGGCGGTCGGGAAGCTCGTCGCGGCGCTCAAGGCCCAGTAGCGGACGCGCTCTTCGTGCCTCGCGTCGCGAGCGCCTCGCGCCAGAGCTCAACGAAGAGCGCGAGGAGCAGGACGGTGAAGACGACGTCGAAGACCATCGAGGGCCAGGCGATCCCGTCGTCCCAGTACCACACGTTCAGTGCGAGGTCGTAGTTCAGCGACCCGACGAGCGCCACTCCCCAGAGCCACCAACGCGCCCGCGCGCCCACGAGGGCGACCGGAAGGAGCCAGACCAGGATGTTGAACGAGAGGAATTGGGTCAATAGCGCGAATCCGACGAGGACGACGGACGCGGCCGTGATCGGCGAACGGATCCCGGCGAAGAAAACGACCAGCACGAGCGCGATCGTGAGCGCCGCCTGGATACCTTCGAACGCGACCCCGCTCGGAAGCGTGTTCGTCAGAAGGAAGAGGCCGTACACGTTGAGCGAGAACGAGTGTCGTCCCAGCTGATTCAAAAAGACCGGGTCGAGGAACTCGTGCCCCCAAATGGCGTAGGTGAGCCCGGTCAGGGCCGCGAAGACGGCCGCGGCCGTGAAGAAGGAGAGGTAACGGCGACGCGGGAAGGCCCCCGACTCTCCCAGGATCGGGAACAGGTTCGGGAAGCGCGAAGTCGAGAGGAATCCTCCGACGGCCGCGCCCAGAAGCTCGCTCCGCTGCGCGAGGTACAGCGAGAGGAGGACCGTCGCCGGAACGATCGCGTTGGTCGCGCCGTCGATCTGCGAGGAGACGAGCGGGATGAAGAGGACCGAGGTCGCGACGAACACGAGCACATATCGTCGGTCGGGGCCCGCGACCGCCCACGTGAGTGGGATCAGAGAGAGGGCGATCGCCCCCCAGACGACGTAGACGCCGGGAAGACCGCCGAGGCTGCCGAGCGCGCTGATCAGGACCGATGCGAGGCCGTACGGGACCTCGATATGACCTCCGCAATCGGTGACGTAGAAGGGGTTGGTGCCCGCCCAGAGCGCTTTGCCAGAGTTGAGGATCCCGATCGGGTCGCTGACACCGGGCGGGTGACAACCGTACTGACCGGTGAGGATCCCGTAGGCGCTCACCGCGGCGAACGCGATCGTCCCCGCGATCAGGATCGGGATCCAGTCGAGCCAATCGAGGTCGGAACGTCCGGAGAGCCGCCTCAGGGCGCGAAGGACCCACGGTCGAAGCCGGGCTCCGCGTTCCGTACGGTACAGCAGGACCAGCAGATTGAGCGCCGACAGGGCCCCGAAGACGGCCCAGGTGACCGCGTTGAACCAGTCCGCCATCGCCGGCGGGGGCGGCGATTGGGCTCGCGCTATTTCAGTACTCGCCCGGAGCGCCCGAGAGGAGGGGACCGTCCGTCATGGTCGAGGGGGGCGCGGGGCCGGTCGCCGTCGGTAGGCCACCACGGCGATGACCGCCCCCGAAGCCGAGGCGACCGCGAGGATGGCCGGGACCACGACCGAGGGATTCCAGGCCGACGCCGGGGGCGGCGAAGCGGTGGTGAACCACGCCGTGGGACCGGTGAGGTTTCCGAGGGTCCCGCTCGTGCCGTTCCACGCCTCAACCGCGACGCAGTAGCGCGTCGAAGCGTTGAGGTGAGCGATCGTCCCGGAGGAGGCGGGACCATCGGTCGACACCAGTCGGGTCCATACGCCGCAGGCCCGGCCCACCAGGATAGTGTCGTTGCCGACCGCGCCGTCGGGGAACGATGCCTGGGTCCATAGGACGACCGCCGAGTGGTCGGTGAGGTTGCGGAACGTCGGGGCGGTCGGGGCGACCGGGACCGCGAGGGTCGTCACCTCAGCATCCGGACCCGTCAGGGACTCGCTCGAGGCGCCGGAACCGAACCACGCCTCGATCGCCACGCAGTACTCGGTCGTCGGTTCGAGCCCGGTGAGGTCGAAGGAGATTGCCGGTCCGTGGGTCGACGCCCGGATCGACCAGTTGAGA
>JASHUL010000129.1 GCA_030039995.1 Thermoplasmata archaeon | reverse complement strand
TCCGAACGTGCCCCAATATCTTTCCAGCGCCCGGCCTTCGATTCCGGCGGACGGGGGTTCTTTCGCCATGGGGGCCTTCTCCTGGTGGTCGTTCCTTTACTCCAACGGAACGGTCAATGCGCAGAACTACACCAACGTCCTGGACGTGGGTGTGGTGAACGGCTCGGCGGTCGCGATCGCAACCTTTGCGACGGACTGCTACCTGGGGACGACCGTCCCCCACCCTCTGCCCGCGATCGCCGTTGTGAACAGCTCGGCGGCTCAAGCGACCGCAATGGCGCTGAACCGCACGTTCTTCTCGACGTATTCGGTGCTGAACGTCACGGCAAATCTAGCCTACTTACCCGCCCCCGAGGTCCCGACCTCGGGCTGGACCTGGTTCTTTGAGTTCACCTCGTGTCCTCTCGTGAATATCTATTCCCAGAACACGACGGAGTACCCGGGCGTCTCCTATGCTTTGTTGGTCAACGCGACGTCCGGCACGGCCGACTCGAGCTCCCCGTTTCCGAGTCACGAGACATGCTCTGGCCCCTCTAGCGTCGGATGAATCCGAGACGCCGGCGCTCGCCCCGTCGGGGTTCAATCGCCGAGCGCCGGCCCGATATCGGAACTAGGGGCAACACCCGTTGCGCTCCCTCCTGCGCGCGAAGCGCCTGTGCAGCCGCGATGCCAATGAAGCTCGCGGGGCAACGCGGGGCGACTAGTCTCCGATCCAGACCGTCTCGCTGAGACCTTGGAAGTGGCGGTCCGCCGTCACGACTCGCTCGCCGAGCACGCGCGCGAAGGAGAGGATGATGCAGTCGGCGAAGCTCGGCTGACGCAGACCTTTCGATCGGGCAAGGTCACGCAGACGCTTGTCGGATTCAATAGTCTCCTGCGAGATCTCGATGCTGACGGGCCGGACCGAGCTCAGCGCGCCGATGGAACGCAAGTGACCGGCAATGGTCCCGACCGGCACGCCCTACCGGCGGAAGACGCGAGCCACTTCCGCGAGCACTAGATCCGGAGTTACCAGCTCCTCGGGCGACTCGATGATCTCTCGAACCTGAGGACCGCCCACTCCCGCCGATAGGAACTCCACCCAAGCGAAGGAGTCAATGCTCAACGTCAAGCCGGTCCGACTCCCGGAAAGCTCGACTTGCTCGGGCGCTCCCGTAGATCTGTGCGATCAATTCTCGCCGCTTGAGCGTCAAAAGCGAATGGATCGCGTCGTCCAGCGTTTTCGCACGGATCGACGTTCGAAACCGCTCCAACTCGGATAGCGTGTCCCGCGAGACTCGAACGGAGGTTTCGGAAGTCGGCATGTCCTTCTTTCGCATGCAGAATGCTGAATATGACCGTTATACGCCAAGCGCCAAGTGAACGGTGCTGCTCGAGGCTACTCGCGAGGGCGAGTTGCACTCAGCGTTGCATCGGGGTGCTCTCGAAGGTAAAGCACCACGCGCTCGGCTTGCTCCGATGTGAGCAAGATGCTTCGCCGCTCACCGACCGATACCCGCCGCGGAGCGATAAAGTGAACCTGAGACCAGGGGTAGACGCGCTTCACGGCGCCGAAGTCTGCGTATAGTCCGTCCGGACCGAGCCCGATGCTACGGGACGAAGCGGCGAGATGAATGGGAAGGATGTACGTGGCGATGAACCCGGCGAACAGCACGCCCCAGATCAACCCCACCTCTCGTTGGAGCCAGGACGGAGCGGTGTAGATCGTGTTGATTTCCCAAATCAGAATCCCTATGCACACGACCAGCAGCGGGACGCCGACGAACCACCGTAACCTCCACCAGACTCCCGAATCGACCCATACCGTATCCCACCACCGACCGGGGACGATGACCTGAGGGACGCCGCGGGTCGGTGCGGCCATGACCACCGAATCCCGTGCGCGGCGATAGAGTTTCCCCTCGTGCGTCGGACTGACGCAAGACATCTGGCTCGCCGCGCGTCACCCGAGCCCAAGCCCCGGGCGTAGCGAACTGAAGGGTCTTCGGTTGGCACACGGGGCAACGGGGGCGGCTCGTCGACTTCTCAGCCCCGACCCGACACTGGTGTCGCGGGCCGAGGGAGAATCTCGAGGAGGCGACTCATCTGTCGGGACGTCAGAGTGACGGTAGTTCGGTAGTCCAGCGACACTCTCCTCCGACCCAGCAAGCGCACTTGCGACCACGGAGCCTCTCGAACGCTCAGTCCAAAGTCGACGAGAAGTCGGTCGTACCCGAACCCAACAGCGCGGGCGGTTGGTGTAAGGAAGAGCACGACGATCATCCAACCCAGTGATCCCTGAATCAAGCCGGCGTTGAGCACTGGCTCCCACGACGGTTCGGCGAAGGGGAACGTTGAGAGCTGGTTCACCTCCCACACAAGCATACCGACGAGTGCCCCGAGCAGAACGAATAAAACGATGAGTCGCGTACTCCACCACGACCCCGTCTCGACCCAGTCGACTTGCTGCCAACTCATGTGCTTGCTTTGGCCCGCGAGGAGCGGAGTCGCCGAAGACAGATGTCGGTAACGACCTAGAGGGCTAACAGGCTTTCGAGGAGCGCTGCGGACGGTCGCAATAGGAGTTGCATCCGTCGAGCGAGGTGCCTGATGGCCCCGCCTACCCGGTTGCGGCGAGCCCAGTAAGAGCAATGACTTTGGCTTCCGTGCATCGTTGATGTCGAACCTTATCGACGCTTCTGGTTTGTCCGGATGCTTTCGGTGCGGCTTCGTTTGGAAACCGCGTTCCCCGGAGCCACGGATGTGTCCCCGATGCAAGTCAAAAAAGTGGGATGCGCCCGTCATTCGCCCGGTGCGTCGCGGGAGCGGCCCAGGGATAGCCGAGATTATCGCCCCCGAGAGGGCGCGTCTGGTAGAGGTGCTTCGGGCCCATCACGCGGCCAACGCTCGAGTCTTCGGGTCGGTCGCCTGGAGCGAGGCGAGGAGGGACAGCGATCTCGACCTACTCGTCGATTTCGACGCCGGCGCGACCGCGTTCGACCAGATGGACCTGATCGCCGAGCTCGAAGAAATCTTTCACCGAAAGGTTGACGTCACGGATCCCGAGGGGCTTCACTGGCTAGTGCGACCCCAGGCGTTGTTCGAGGCGGTCCCGGTTTGAAGGGATCGGGCAACGAGAGCGGCCGGCGCGCGGAAACGCTACTGACATTAACTTCGGAGGAATGGGGTGACGGACCGATGTCGTCGGACCCCGAGTACGTGAAGGCACTGGAAGCGACCGTCCAGCAGCTTCAGGCCGAGCGCCACCAGCTCAAGGCGAAGATCGAGGAGCTTCTCCTCGAGCTGGAACGCACCAAGAAGCTCGAAGCCGTTTGAGGGCCGCTCCCCCAACCGCCGCCTCGCCCGGCGGATGATTTAATCCCGGTCGGATGTCGCCCTAGAGAGAGGGCTCTGATGACGTTGAACTCCGTCCGATTTAGCTTCCGGCAACCGTTCCGAGTCTCCGCCCGAGCCGCCTATGAGTGGTGCACGGACTTCCGAGACAGCGACGGCCGACTGTTCGAACAGAAATGGGAGCGCCAAGTCCGCCGCTTGTCGGGGGACGCGCTGGTCCTCGTGGACACGACCTGGCCCAACGGACGGAGACGGGTCATCCACCGGTTGGTCCGGCTGAACCCCGAGGAGCTCTCGTGGACGAACACTCACCTTACCGGGCCGTTCCAGCACTCCCAGTACTGGTACCGAATATCTTCCGACGGCACGGCCCGATCTCACCTCGACTTCTCGGGCTTGCGACTCGTGCGCAGCTCAAAGCCTCTCGGCGCGTCGAAGGTCGCCGAAATCGCCGCGGAGGAACGCCGGGGCGACTCCACTCTCTGGAGGGATCGGCTGGCACCCGCGCTCGAGCGCGATCTGGGGAGATAGGGGATCGATCCGTCGGGAAACTGGCGGCCGCTTCACGCCGAGCGCGGACGTCCGGTGCTACGGGGCTACCGCACAAACTCGACGTTCTCGAGCCCTCGGAAAACGGGGTCGCCGGTAAGAAACGGGATCCCGAGTTCCATCGCGGCAGCATATCCCCAGGCGTCGATGTAGGAACAGTCCTTGTGGGCGGCTCGCATTCGATGGCGGAACTCGCTCGCGGCAAGCGCGACTTCGGGCGCAACGGGAATCGTGAGAGGAAGCAGTGCGGAACCGATTTCCCGCGCTTCGGCGGCACTCATCCGGCGCAGCAAGGTGGCGTAGACCTCGAGAACGTTCAGCGAGGTGGTCGCCAGCGCTTTTCGTCGGAACAGCCGGACGTATCGATCGTTTCCTTCCAGGAAAGCTACCAGGGCGTAACTGTCCGCGAGATAGTCAGCCAAGCTCCTCGCCTTCGTTGCTCAATCGGGTGAATTCCTTCGCGGTTATCCTGCCCTTTAGCCGGCCCGCCATGGCCAGGAGTCCCGGAATCCGTTCGAGTTGGACGAGGACCTCGTCGCCGGGAGCTAGGGCGAGATCGTGTACGAGTTCGTGGGGCAAGGCGAGCCCCAACGAATTGCCGCTCCGTCGAACGACAAGTTTGGTCACAGCGCTATGTATTACATCACGTAATACATATGTCTATCCGCGGCGGCGGGCGGATGAACGAAGTCATCGAGCGAAGACTCCCCTTACTCAGGGGTGTAAGGTGAATTGCAGCTCCGCGGAGGCATCCGCGGACGTTCGCATTCTGGGGGTAAAGCCTTCCCAACGTCTCAAGGTGGTCTCTAATCCCTGGCGACCACGACGCTCCCGGTCTCGCGAGCTGGCGAAACCAAGCAGGCACTTGACCCCGAGATCGAGACCGTCACGGTCGCCACCGACCCTTCGCAGGTGTTCCCGGCCTTCGCCCCGAGCGAGAACACCGCCCGGTAATCGAAGAAGTGCTCCGGGTCGACGACGGGTTCTTTCGAAAGACCTAGTACATTGTCGGAGTATGCGAAGTACGAGCAGCTGGACGAGTGCGTCATCGAGATCACATCTCGAAGGGACACTGGCAGGTTGCCCAGGTTCTTGATTGTCGCCGACAGGGCACAAGAAGTGC